>JAPOUL010000155.1 GCA_026708685.1 Bacteroidota bacterium | reverse complement strand
AATAATGCACCGGTTCCACAGGCAAGATCAGCCATCTTCACAGAAGTCATCTTTTCGGGACTTGACCAGTCTACATCCAAGCGAGATACCGCTAATTCTGCCAGAAGTGTAGCTGATGTGGGGAGGGTATAAAATGTAGCTAAAAACTTACGGTCTGTAATCAATTGCTGAAACATCCGACCCGACAGATCCTGAATATCTGTGGCACCAAAATGTTCTAATTGGGCGGACATCTCTTCAAGCAGATGAATTACTTTCTGTGCATCTCGTTCTGGTAAGATTAAAAATATATCCGATGCCAGACTAAAAATGGGCCAATAATTGATGCGAAGAATTTCACGCCATGCTTGAATCACATGGGACTGAATGATGGTTCCAAGTTCATTTCTATAATGGGCGAGTGGTTTTATTTCTTTGAAGTAGCGGGCAAGGCGCATATGAAAGATCACGGCATTCGCCAAGATTGCCATGGACATTCGGGTGGTCTGCTCTCCTTTTTGTTGATAGAGCTTATCGGCAAGATGCATCAGAATATATTCGGGTGCATGAACTTGTAAATATCCAGCTGCCCGACTTACGCCGTCTTCTAGAATTTTCACTCCTTTTGCGACTCGTCGCTCCGATAATGCCACCGTTTCCACACAATTGGCCAGATCATCTAATCCGCCTTCAATCCAACCACTACCTGGCCATCGATCTGTGTGTCCATATAATTCTTCTTTCCCGTCAAAGGTAAATACTGCATAAAAATAACGAGATTCTTGTATTGCAGAATCAAGATCTCCTTGTTCCGCCTTACGGAGCGATACGGGCAACTTGACTGCAATGCATTGTTCCACTTCTTCACCAGTATTCCGTATCGTCTTCCCTAATCGATGGATCGTATCTGTTTCCACTGTGGTTGCTGGGGAGAATTCTGTCTCCATGATCACCGTGAGACCACTGGCATGGGACACAACGAGATCTGGCTGCTTCTTCTTTTCGACCAACACATTGGTCTGCTCAGCTCCTACACTCCAGTTGGGGAGGCGGGTGCGTAAGCACTCAGCAAGTTTGGCGTTGATAATCTTTTCGGAATTGTTCGGCATGATGCGAATAAAGTAGGTTTTGAGCAACTATCAGAAAAAGAAGATGTCTTGAAAAGAACGTTTTTGTAAGCGTTAGATGTGATTATTGGGTTTTGTGATCTTCCCTCCGTGCACACTGGGTTCATAACACCAATGTGCACGAATGATATCCAAGTTTCTTAAGAGCTGCTTATCAAGACCTAGTACAGAAATCAATACCGCTTGATCTAATTGTTTACGTGTATCATCCTGATAGGCTTCATTGGCCGGAAGAAATTTCTTGTCTCGGAAATCGTCAAAAATAGTTTCGCAAAGGATGCATTGATCGTTGGTCAAGCGACGGGGATCAATGGTGAATAACTCAGGCATACGTGAAAGAGAAACGACAGATCGCCCCTGTTGTTGCCGGGTTCCAATCCACCAGAAGGTAATGAGCCCAAGGGTTGTATTGGCCCATAGGACCAGTGGAATTTCCCATTTCTTATCGGTCAAAAAATTTGGCCAAGCTCTTCCTCCTAAGGATGGCTTTTCTGTTATGCATGCAACCAGTGGTTGCGAATTGACCTGAAAGTCTACATTGTAATGCAAACGCGAGGCAGCCTTTTGCCATACTTCTGCCGCCTGTTTCCTGCACCCTTTGCGGCTCATCCCTTGCCGATCAGGTGCTACGATTAACTGTTGTTCACATTTAGCATCATGTCCCCAAAGTACTGGATATTCAGGAGAGAGATGGGTAATGGGTACAATATCGTAGGGTCCACGAGGAGTTCCATCACTATTTTTCCCGCTTATATCTCTGCTCAATAAACCCCGACGGCCGAGTTCGGATAATGTACACACTGAAAAACTAATTGGAGATCCCATCCTTGGAAGTAGGAGATTGCCCCGGGTCATTGAACGCATCAAAATCATCAGAGAAGATTCTCGGATTCCAAGTCCAGCCCAGTCATTCAAATAGAAGTAGTTACCAGCGTTACTCTTGTCGGTCAAAGGCAGATGACCCATTTCTTGTTTATCATGCAATTGAATCTGTTCAATTTGTTGTGCTATTACGGTAGCTTCAATCTGCATAGGAGGTCTGCGCCAAAGATTGGAGATGAGAAGATCACTCTTTAGTTTTTGTTCACTATCGTTTCGAGTAGCAACGACTAAGACTTCTGCCATACCCGTGTCTGCTGAAAATGCTCTGTCTGTATTGCCATCGGTTGCAATGCCAACAACGAGAATATCCTTGTAATGGCGACGTAAAAGTCTTCGGGCATTACCCCATGACTTTCCTTGCATGAATGTTGAGGGTAAAACCAGTGCTAACACTCCGCCAGGGCGTAATTTGGCATGGGCTAAATCAATAAAGTTGGATGCAAGCCCCGCATTGCCATGACCCGCAGGATCACTCAGATGCTGTCTGATTTCTTTAAGACGGGCCGACATTTTTGCTTGCTCTTCCTTTTTGGTGCTAAACCCCGCAAAGGATGGAACCGGCACGGCGGTGGCTTCATGATTCGTGGGGCGTGTAAACGGTGGGTTCATGATTACTAAATCCATGGATCCGTGTGGGACTTCAACAACTGCACCTTTACCGTCATCGGTTAAGGCTCCTTGTCCAGTTAAGGCTTTTCTTCCAGTTCCGAAGATGTCTCGGGTCTCATCAGCTTCCATCAGATCCAGAGAACCAATGGATACGCCGTTTCCATCACCATTGTCGCCATACGGCATATTGATGATTTGAGTGTGTCCATAAGGTTTTTCCGGGTGCATTCCTGACAGTGTTGCAGCAGTCAGATGAACAGCAGAGGGCATAATATCGGCTGCAGTCAGGACCGATTCCATCATCTTTGCATGAAGCAAACTGTCATTGCCACCAGTGCGACGAAATCGGGAAGTAAGTGATTGATAGGTCGCTCCTAATAACGCACCGGTTCCACAAGCGAGATCTGCTATCTTTAATGAGCAAATCTTCTTGGGATTAGACCAATCTATATCCAAACGAGATACGGCTAACTCGGCAAGGAGGGTAGCAGAAGCAGGGAGGGTATAAAAGGTTGCTAAAAATTTACGGTCTGTGATCAACTGCTGAAACATCCTCCCGGATAAATCCTGAATATCCGCAGCACCGAAGCGTTCCAGCTCGGCAGACATTTTTTCTAATTGATCAATGACTCTCTGTGCATCTCGCTCAGGCAAAATCAGAAACACATCCAATGCCAGACTAAAAATGGGCCAGTAATTAATTCGAAGAATTTGCCTCCAGACTTGAAGTACATCAGACTGAATGATCGTTCCATGTTCAGTTCTATAATGGGCAAGGGGTTTAATTTGTTGGTAATGAAGTGCAAGACGCATATGAAAAATCACGGCATTCGCCAAGATCGCCATGGCCATTCGAGTGGTCTGCTCTCCTTGTTGCTGATGAAGTTTCTCAGCAAGTTCGGAGTGAATATATTCGGGAGCATGAACTTGTAAGTATCCAGCTGCCCGACTAACGCCATCTTCTAGAATTTTCACTCCTTTTGCAACACGTCGCTCCGAGAGTGCAACGGTTTCCACACAATTAGCCAAATCATTCAATCCACCCTTGATCCATCCACTACTTGGCCATCGCTCTATGTCTCCATACAATTCTTCTTTCCCGTCAAAGGTGAATACTGCATACAAATAACGAGCTTCTTGTATTGCAGAATCAAGATGTTCCTGCTCTATTTTTCGGAGTGATACGGGCAACTTGACAGCAATGCACTGTTCCACCTGTTCACCAGTATGCTGAATGGTTTGACCTAATCGTTTAATCGTATCTGTTTCTACTGTGGCCGCTGGAGAGAATTCCGTTTCTATGATGACTGTGAGTCCACCAGTATGGGACACCACCAGATCCGGTTGCTTCTTCTTCTCCACAAGCACATTGGTCTGCTCAGCCCCGACACTCCAATTGGGGAGGCGGCTTCGCAAACACTCCGCAAGTTTAATGTTAACTGTCTTTTCGGAATTTATAGGCATCAATACTGGCTTATGAGCTCTACTGTAGAATCTATAGTTAGACTACACATCTGCGATTAGATGTGTGAATCACAAGTCTAAAGTTTATCAAGGGGTTTTAGGGTGGATCAAAATATAGTTAGATGAGATCTTGAGGTTTTGTACGTTTCCCTCCATGAACACTAGGTTCAGCACACCAGTGTTCACGGAGGATAGCTAAATGATCCAGTGATTCTTGATCAATTCCTAAGACAGTGCTGAATACAGCGTGATCAAGTGAAATACGCACATCATCTCGGTAGGCTTCGTTGGCTGGGAGGAAGGCCTGATTACGAAACTCATCAAAAATTTTATTGCTACATTCCAACTGAGTTGGGCTGAGATTCCTTGCGTCAATGGATACCAGCTGGGGAAGACGCGTAATGGTGAGGATAGATCGCCCAAGTTGTTGCCGAGTCCCTGCCCACCATGAGCAGATCAATCCAAGAGTTGTATTTGCCCACAATACCAGTGGAATCTCCCATTCCTCCTTAGTCAAAAAATTCGGCCATGATCTTCCTCCGAGAGATGGTTTGAGTGTGATACAAGCTGCAAGCCGTTGAGAGTTTAACCCAAAGTCAACATTATAATGCAACCGAGATGCCCCATTATGCCAGAGTTCGGTTGCTTGTTCTCGGAGTCCATCACGGCTAACCCCTTGTTGATCAGGATCAACAATGAGCTGGTGTTCACGATTTATGTCATGTCCCCATAGAACTGGAAATTCAGGAGACGGAGACACATACTCCAGATCAAACGGCCCTCGAGGTTCACCATGAATTGTACGTCCATTAATATCTCTATGTAGATAACCTCTTTCACCCATTTCAGATAGAGTACAGATTGGTAGGGAGATAGGGATTGCCATACGCGGAAGGAATAGTTGCCCGTTTGTGAGTGAGTTCATACAATTAACAAGTGAAGATTCACGGATTCCTAATCCTGTCCAATTATGAGTTCGAAAATAGTTGCCTGCATGTTGCTTTTCGGTAAATAGAATCTTTCCATGGTTCAGACTGATACTTCTCCTCATTCGCTCTATGGTCTGACCAGCAATGAAGGCTTCAAGTTGTGTCTTAGGTCTGCACAATAAGTTACCAATAAATATTTGACTCTTATCCTTATGATTGTCTTTTTTACGGGTAGCGACCACTAAGACTTCTGCCATGCCAGTATCTGCAGAAAATGCTCGGTCTGTATTGCCATCGGTTGCAATGCCAACAACGAGAATATCCTTGTAATGGCGACGTAAAAGTCTTCGGGCATTACCCCATGACTTTCCTTGCATGAATGTTGAGGGTAAAACCAGTGCTAACACTCCGCCAGGGCGTAATTTGGCATGGGCTAAATCAATAAAGTTGGATGCAAGCCCCGCATTGCCATGACCCGCAGGATCACTCAGATGCTGTCTGATTTCTTTAAGACGGGCCGACATTTTTGCTTGCTCTTCCTTTTTGGTGCTAAACCCCGCAAAGGATGGAACCGGCACGGCGGTGGCTTCATGATTCGTGGGGCGTGTAAACGGTGGGTTCATGATTACTAAATCCATGGATCCGTGTGGGACTTCAACAACTGCACCTTTACCGTCATCGGTTAAGGCTCCTTGTCCAGTTAAGGCTTTTCTTCCAGTTCCGAAGATGTCTCGGGTCTCATCAGCTTCCATCAGATCCAGAGAACCAATGGATACGCCGTTTCCATCACCATTGTCGCCATACGGCATATTGATGATTTGAGTGTGTCCATAAGGTTTTTCCGGGTGCATTCCTGACAGTGTTGCAGCAGTCAGATGAACAGCAGAGGGCATAATATCGGCTGCAGTCAGGACCGATTCCATCATCTTTGCATGAAGCAAACTGTCATTGCCACCAGTGCGACGAAATCGGGAAGTAAGTGATTGATAGGTCGCTCCTAATAACGCACCGGTTCCACAAGCGAGATCTGCTATCTTTAATGAGCAAATCTTCTTGGGATTAGACCAATCTATATCCAAACGAGATACGGCTAACTCGGCAAGGAGGGTAGCAGAAGCAGGGAGGGTATAAAAGGTTGCTAAAAATTTACGGTCTGTGATCAACTGCTGAAACATCCTCCCGGATAAATCCTGAATATCCGCAGCACCGAAGCGTTCCAGCTCGGCAGACATTTTTTCTAATTGATCAATGACTCTCTGTGCATCTCGCTCAGGCAAAATCAGAAACACATCCAATGCCAGACTAAAAATGGGCCAGTAATTAATTCGAAGAATTTGCCTCCAGACTTGAAGTACATCAGACTGAATGATCGTTCCATGTTCAGTTCTATAATGGGCAAGGGGTTTAATTTGTTGGTAATGAAGTGCAAGACGCATATGAAAAATCACGGCATTCGCCAAGATCGCCATGGCCATTCGAGTGGTCTGCTCTCCTTGTTGCTGATGAAGTTTCTCAGCAAGTTCGGAGTGAATATATTCGGGAGCATGAACTTGTAAGTATCCAGCTGCCCGACTAACGCCATCTTCTAGAATTTTCACTCCTTTTGCAACACGTCGCTCCGAGAGTGCAACGGTTTCCACACAATTAGCCAAATCATTCAATCCACCCTTGATCCATCCACTACTTGGCCATCGCTCTATGTCTCCATACAATTCTTCTTTCCCGTCAAAGGTGAATACTGCATACAAATAACGAGCTTCTTGTATTGCAGAATCAAGATGTTCCTGCTCTATTTTTCGGAGTGATACGGGCAACTTGACAGCAATGCACTGTTCCACCTGTTCACCAGTATGCTGAATGGTTTGACCTAATCGTTTAATCGTATCTGTTTCTACTGTGGCCGCTGGAGAGAATTCCGTTTCTATGATGACTGTGAGTCCACCAGTATGGGACACCACCAGATCCGGTTGCTTCTTCTTCTCCACAAGCACATTGGTCTGCTCAGCCCCGACACTCCAATTGGGGAGGCGGCTTCGCAAACACTCCGCAAGTTTAATGTTAACAGTTCGCTCCGAATTTGTTGGCATTTGTGGCTAAAAATTTAGTGCATGACACGAAATATCTCTAATCACTATCATACAGTCAGCGTGAAGAAGGGTTTATTGTGATCACCATCGGATGATGATTTCTTATACATGTGTTCACAGATTTGAAAGATGTTTCTAAGTTAGCTAACTTTATCACATGTGAACCATGCAGTCCAACATGATCAATGTGAGTAAGAAAATAGTTAAACTTTATTAAATTTATGAAATTTCCCACTGAAATCATGATTCAAAAGTTCTTCAGTCTTTGCTTTATCTTTTGCCTGTCAATAGCTTCCATGGTGATGGGGCAGGGCACAGCCGAGTATAAGTTGACCTTTACATCCACTTGGACAAGTACGACACACCCCGATAATTACCCAGGTAACCCCCATTTTTCTTCACTCATTGGGGCTACACACAATTCGAATGTGACATTGTGGGCCACAGGTAGCATTGCTAGTAACGGGATAGAAAGTATGGCAGAGACAGGAGGCACCAACACTCTCAGAGGAGAAATCAATCCACTCATAAGTGCAGGGAATGCTGGGGCGATCATCAGTGGTGGCGGTCTTGGAGCTCCTCCTACATCCACAAGCACAAAATTTACTGTAACTGCATCCTTTCCAATGGTGAGTGTAACCTCAATGTTGGCTCCAAGCCCCGACTGGTTTGTAGGTGTTTCACGATTAAATTTATTAGATGAAACGAATAATTGGCGGAATCGAGTAGACGTAGAACTCTTTGTCTATGATGCAGGTACGGATAGTGGACCCAACTATTCTTCTGCAAATGACAATACTAGTCCAAAGGAAGCGATTCGTCGTATTGAAGAGTCTCCATTTTTGGTCAGTGGCACGGTAAAATCCGTAGGCACATTTGTATTTGAGCTGCAAAGTAGCATGACAGTTGATGTTAGCTCAAGCTCTGTAACGGTAGTTGAAGGCGATCAATCGACGTTTAATGTTAGTTTAGGAGCTGTGCCCTCATCAACAGTAACCGTAACTTTATCAGAGTTCTCTAATTCAGAATTAGGACGTAGTCCCGCAACACTTGAATTCTCGACAACAGATTATAGTACACCGAAGACCGTGACGATTACAGCCGGACAAGATGATGACTCTGTGGATGATCCTTCTGAGACACTGACTCTCACCGCAAATGGGGGGGGGTATAACAGTGTGACTCAAACAGTAACGGTCAAAATCACCGATGATGACGAAATAGCTATGGAAGTCACCTCAACAAGTTTAAGCATTGACGAAGGTGAGAGCGATTCTTACGATGTTAGACTAAAATCTCAGCCGACGGGTTCAGTGACAGTTTCAATTACTGGGGCAACTCAAAGTGTTACGGTGAATCCAGCCAGCCTTACGTTTTCTATGACGAATTGGGGTAATACTCAGGCAGTAACCGTTACTGGTGAACAAGATGATGATGCCATTGACCAAACGGTCACTCTCAGTCATTCAGCTTCTGGTGGAGGTTATGGATCGGCACCCACTGAACAAGTGAGAGTGTCCGTCAATGATGATGACGTAATTGGCATAGAAGTAAGTCCAACAAGTTTAAGCATCAATGAAGGTGCAAATAGTTCCTACACTGTTCGACTACGATCTCAGCCGTCTGGGTCGGTAACCGTTTCAATCGGCGGAGCTACTCAAAGTGTTACCGTAAACCCGACCAGCCTCACATTTTCTACCACGAATTGGGGTGATACACAGGCTGTGACTGTTACTGGTGAACAAGATGATGATGCCATTGACGAAACCATCACACTTACTCATTCAGCCTCTGGTGGCGGTTATGGATCTGCATCCACTCAACGCGTGAATGTCACGGTCAGTGATGATGAACAGGCCGAGTTGGTCACTAGTGCCACGCAATTAAGTGTGCAGGAAGGAAGCAGTGCTATGTACAGTGTACGCCTTAATTCTCAACCCTCCGCGACTGTTTCAGTGGCTGTTCTTAGCAATTCCCCTGATGTGACTGTGAACCCCAGTACGAACCTCACATTTACAACAACGAGCTGGAATCAACCCCAAACGGTTACGGTGCGAGCTGGACAGGACGATGATGCCTCGAACGATCGGGTCATCATCGGTCATACTGCAAGTGGGGGGAACTTTGGGTCTGTTACCGAAAATGTCAATGTGAATGTGGTAGATGATGATGATCCAGAGTTGGAGGTGCTTCCTACATCTATCACATTACTTGAAGGAACCAATGAAACTTACACGATCAATCTCCTCACTGAACCTTCAGGAACAGTGACCATTGATGTTACCGGTGGTTCAGGTGTCGTTTCGATTGATACCGATAATACGACATCTGGAAATCAATCCTCATTGACATTTTCTTCCTCAGATTGGAGTACTGCTCAAACCATAACAATCAGTGCTCTGGAAGATGATGATGAATCCAATCATGATATTACCCTGACCCATACAGCTTCTGGTGCCGATTATGCGTCCGTGGAAGAGACGATCAATATAAGTGTAGTAGACAATGATGAGCCAGGGTTGATGATCATTCCTACATCTCTGAATGTCAGTGAGGGTGCAAATGCAACTTATACGGTCCAACTTGCAACCCAACCAACGGGGGATGTCACCGTGACGGTCACTGGTGCATCTGGAGATGTGACCATGGACACAGATGCAAATACCAGTGGAGATCAAGGTACATTGACCTTTACCACTTCAAACTGGGATGATGCTCAAACCGTGACGGTCACTGCAGGCGAAGATAATGATGCTTCCAATGATGTTGTCACTCTGACAAATACGGCTTCTGGGGCAAACTATGATTCTGTTGAATCGGTTGGTGTAGAGGTGACCGTGTTCGATGATGAAATCGCAGGTGCATCGATCGTTGGTCCAACCACCTTGTCCATTGATGAAGGATCTAGTGCAACCTTTGAGGTATCTCTCGGCGCACAGCCATCAGGTGATGTGGTGGTGGTGATTTCCGCATTTTCAACTTCCAGTTTGACGCGGGATCCAACAAGTCTGACCTTCTCTACATCAAATTATGATAATGCTCAGGAGGTGACGATTACGGCCAGTCATGATGATAATGATATTGATGAATCAGAGTCAATTCAACTCACTGCAAGCGGCGGTGGTTATGATCAAGTTGCATCACTGGAAATTACCATTACTGTTGTTGATGATGACGTACCTGAGATCGTTTTAAGTGGATCAACCGTGGAGGTGGATGAGGGTTCAAGTGCTAGCTTTGATGTTTCTCTGGGTACGATTCCGTCGGCAGATGTGGAAGTGTCCATGTCTGCGTTTACAGCCTCCACCTTAGAACGCACTCCCTCAACGCTTACATTCACAAGTCAAAATTACAATCAACCTCAGACGGTTACTGTGTCTGCCGATCAGGATTTCAACACCATTAACGAGATTGAAACCCTCACTTTAACGGGGAGCGGTGGAGGCTACGATGGTACAACCGCATCCGTGTCTGTTACTGTTTTAGATGATGATGTTGGCAAACCAACGGTGAACCTTTCCGTCAATCCAAATCCAGTGAGCGAGGGTGAGTCTGCAACTATTACCGTAGCACTTTCAGAGGCAATCACAGGTTCTTCAGTTACAGTACCGATTGTATTCACCAATGATTCGGCGGAATCATCAGATTACGAACCTGTAACCTCTATTGTGATCAATGCAAATCAGGTATCGGGTACCATTGAATTCGTTACCAACGAAGATGATGACTTTGACAATGAAGTTCTGGACATCCGTTTTGGTGATCTCCCAGATATGATTCTGCCTGGTGCCACCACATCAATCACATTGACGATTCAGGACAATGACACTGAGATGGTGTCGGTTGTATTCTCTCAGAATATTATTGGGACACAAGTTGACTTATATGTAGGCAATAGTCTCATTGTAGATAACTTTTCGTTTCAATCCGCTTCATCGCATGACCTAGAGATAGGAACCATGAAAATGGATGTGGTTGCTTCAGATGCTGTAGACAATACGAGTCCATTGTACACTGAGGAGATTGATTTCGTATCGGATCAGGACTATCATATCGTTTTGCATGGACAAGACACAGGTGATATTTCCACGATTGAGATCACCGATAGTCAAATGGATACCACCATTCCTGAGGATTCTATTTCCGTTCACATCGTCCACAGTGCTCCTGATTTAGGTCAGATCCGTATTGAAATACTTGACCCCGATGCGAATAATGATGTGATTGAAGTGGTCACAGAAAACCTGATGTTCAGTGATGCGACATCTGATGTTTTACTTCCACAACGTCAGTTTAATCTGGCAGTCAATGGAGGTTCAAACAAGCATGACTCCGTGATAGAAGTATTTTCCATTAATTGGTCTGAATCTTCACAACAGAAAGGTGTTTTGATTCTTTCAGGGAGTGGTCAATCGGCAGGACAGGGGTTGAATCTGATGGGAGTCTGGCAGGATGGGAAAGTGTATTTCCCGGATAAGGTTACATCAGTCGAAGATCTACCCCTTGAGGACATTGAATTTGCCGTCGGTAATTACCCCAATCCTTTCCTTGATCAAACTCATCTGTGGTTGAATCTACCCGAAGCTGCTAATGTGGAGATTCAAGTGGTGGACATTTTGGGACGCATGACCTATCACGATATAGCATTCAATGCAGAAGCAGGGGAAAGACATCTACACGAAATCAACACCTCCTCTTGGCCCTCAGGGGTCTATTTTTACAGAGTGGTTGTCTCTACGGAGACGGATCAAACCATTTCCACTGGAAAAATGATGCGTGTCAAATAACCAACAGCAGCATCACACAACTCTATGTTTCATTGAACAGATCCGAACAAGATCAAGGAATCTATGATCAATGATAGCGATTTACCTAAAGGATATTCAGTGTCTTGGGTGTATCTCTGTCGACGCATCAAACTGATCCATAGATGCGAAGATATTAATTGGATCAATCTGATAAAGAGAATGATTTTGAGATTGTAGACGGTAGAGCGGAGGTGGACATAAATCATGGTTTACTTTGATTTCCCTTGGCTGATCATTATGATGGGATGAGCTCATGATTAAATCTGGAATGCATAGATCATCCATTGGGGGTAAAGGCTCCAACTCCGATGGTCGTTGATCAAAGCACAGCAATAAGAAGAATTCTCTCGTAATTAGTCTTCTTATAGTATTATGCGATCTATGATCCCCATGTTAGTTAGGTGTCACTTTAGAGTTGGATTCAAGAAGAATCATGAACCGTTAAGTAATCATGAGGAGGGTCGCGTGGGTTTTCTGCCATGCACACTCGGTTCGTGACACCATTGCCTCCGTAGGATTGCAAGATTTTCAAGTACATCTTGATCTAAACCTAACATCGTCACCAAAATAGCATGATCAAGTTCAATTCGTACATGATCCCTGTAGGCTTCATTAGCTGGTAAAAAGTCTTTATCACTGAAATCTTGAAAAATCTGTTCACATTGAGCCAGTTGAATATTGGTAAGTTTTTTTGGATCAAGACTAACAAGCTGGTTCAATAGCGTGATCGTAAGAATAGAGCGTCCCTGCTGTTGCCTAGTACCTGTCCACCAAGAAGAGATCAAGCCAAGTGTTGTGTTGGCCCATAGTACCAGAGGAACTTCCCATTTCTCATCCGTAATAAAATTTGGCCAAGCCTGTCCGCCAAGTGACTTTTGATTGGTGAAACACGCAGCAAGTGATTGGGAATTGATCTGAAAGCCGAGACTGTAATGTAACCGTGATGCACCCTGTTCCCATAATTCAACTGCCTGCTGCCGTAAACCTGTTCTGATGGCACCTTGTTGGTCGGGTGTAACAATCATTTTTCGCTCCCGATTCGCATCATGTCCCCAAAGAATTGGGAACTCTGGAGTAGGGGAAGCAGACTCAAGATCAAAGGGGCCTCTTGGTTCTCCCTTACTTGTAAGCCCATTAATATCGCGATGTAGAAAACCTCGACGGCCAAGTTGATCAAGTCTGCAGACAGGTACGGTAACCGGAGATTTCATTCTGGGCAGGAATAGGTTTCCATGTTGAAGTGAGCTCATACATAAAATTAAGGATGATTCAATGATTCCAAGCCCTGACCAATCCTTGGTACGAAAGAAATTACCAGCATTCTGCTTTGCTGTGAATCTAAATTTGCCAGACTCTTGTTTAGTTTCTCTTCGAATCTTCTCAATTCTAAGGGATAGCGTCAAGGCTTCCAAATGAGTACGGGGTCTTCGGAGTATATTCACCACAACGGAGTTATCATCATCCATGCCATTGTCTTGTTTACGAGTTGCAACCAGTAAGATTTCTGCCATGCCCGTGTCTGCTGAAAAAGCTCTATCGGTATTACCATCTGTTGCAATGCCAACCACGAGAATATCTTGATAATAGCGGTCTAGTAAATATCGGGCATTTTCCCAAGATGTTCCCTGCATGAATGTTGCGGGTAAGACCAAAGCTAATATCCCCCCCGGTCGAAGTTTTGTATGTGCTAGATCAATAAAATTTGATGCAAGTCCTGCGTTACCATGTCCAGCTGGATCAGTTAAATTTTTTCGGATTTCTTTCAGGCGTTCAGACATCTTCGTTTGTTCTTCTTTCTTTGTACTAAATCCTGCAAATGATGGAATTGGCACCTCAGTGGCCTCGTGATTCGTGGGACGAGTAAAGGGGGGATTCATGATCACCAAGTCCATGGATCCATGGGGTACTTCAACGACTGCCCCTTCATCTTCGTCATTTTGGGGTCCATTTCCTGTTAATGCTTTCCGTCCTGTACCAAAGATTGCACGCGTTTGATCTGCATCCATCAGATCTAAAGAACCAATTGAGACACCGTTTCCATCGTGATGTTCTCCGTACGGCATGTTAATGATTCGGGTGTGTCCATACGGTTGCTCAGGATGCATACCCGATAATGTTGCAGCCGTCAAATGGACTGCCGACGGCATGATGTCAGCACCAGTTAAGACGCGTTCCATCATGTATGAATGCAGTTTACTATCATCACCACCCCTTCGCCGATAGCGTGCCGAGAATGCGTGATAGACTGCACCAAGAAGAGCACCAGTCCCACATGCTAAATCTGCGGCTTTCAGTGAAGTGATTTTCTTGGGAGATGACCAGTCCATATCAATTCGTGATACGGCCAACTCCGCCAGAAGAGTAGCAGAAGGGGGAAGCGTATAAAAAGTAGCAAGGAATTTACGATCCGAGATCAACTGCTGAAACATACGCCCCGATAGATCTTGAATATCTGCAACCCCATAATTCTGTAATTCGTTTGCCATCTTATCAAGACGAAAAATGACTTTATGAGCGTCTACTTCTGGTAGAAGACGCAATAATTCAGATGCCAAACTAAAGATGGGCCAATAGTTAATCTTCAGGATCGTTTTCCAGCAATCAATCACATTGGACTTAATAAATCCTCCAAGTTCGCCTTTACAGCTGTTGAGAGGAGCAACTTCGGGATGGATACGTGCTAAGCGCATATGAAAGATTACGGCGTTCGCTAAAATCGCCATGGCCATTCGCGTAGTCTGCTCTCCTTGTTGTTGCTGAAGATTTTCTGCGAGATGACCCAGAATATACTTGGGAGCATGATATTCAAGATACCCTGCGGCTTGACGGACTCGCTCTTCAAGAATTTCGACCCCTTGTGCTACTCGGCGTTCAGACAGTGCAACCGTTTCAACACAGTTGGCCAGATCATCCAATCCGCCTTTGAGCCAGTCGCTTTTAGGCCATCTATGGATGCGGTCATTCAAGTCATCATGTTGGTTGTCGGTAAATACGGCATAGAAATATTGAGCATCCTGTACAGCAGAATCAAGATGTTTTTGATCGGTCTTACGTAAATGAATGGGTAACTTGACTGCCATACACTGTTCTACTGGTTCACCAGTGCTACGGATGATCTGTCCAATACGTTGGATGGTATCTGCTTCAACGGTTGAAGCGGGGGAGAATTCGGTCTCAAGAATAACAGTCAGTCCACCGACATGTGAGACAACCAAATCGGGCTGTCTCTTTTTCTCCACCAACACATTGGTCTGCTCCGCTCCTACATCCCAGTTGGGGAGGCGACTCCTCAAGCAGTGTGCAAGTACGGTATTGACGGTTCGTTCAGAATTGATAGCCATGAGTCACCCCACGGTGGAGATAGATCAGAGGAAGATGATGAACTTGTTCAGAGAGTTCATGATTGACATGTTGTACAAATTAACCATTCCACAGTTATCATTTCATACAGAGTAGGGTTATTCTTTGAAAAAGATCATCGTTATCGTTCATCAAACAAGAATAGAAACATCTAATGAGTCGTAACAATGTTGATAGAACATTTCCATTGGAAAAATGATATGTGGGTCATCAATGAAATGTTGGAGTTTTTCTGATAGAAAATAGGTCACCTTGAGATATTTCAATAACCAAGACTACGCGTGAGAAGGATGATAGCCAATGGAATCACAAAGAAAATGCAACCAAGGTAAACGGCTGCCCACGCACGGTTTTTAACAACGAGTACTCCCAAAAACTCGGCCATGGCCACTGGGATTCTTCGTAGTGATTGAATGGGCAGAAAGGCCAGAACACCGCAACAGTTAAAAATAAGATGTGCTAGTGCTACTTGAAGCGCCGCAATACCAAGCGAATCCCCTCCGCTGGATAAGACCAGAGCAGCAAGCAGGGCGGTAATGGTCGTTCCAATATTGGCACCCAACACAAATGGGAAAATTTGCGTCACCGTAACGATGCCAGCACCAACGAGTGGAACCGTAATGGAGGTCGTAATCGATGAACTTTGAACCATGATCGTAACGAGGGTCCCGAAGGCTAAGGCAAGAGGGGCAGGGCCAAATAAGTATTTATTAATGAGACGCTCCGACCGACCAAGAAATAAAGATCGTAGCAACACAACCAGATAACGAAGAGACAAAAACAAGAGCAAAACACCAAGAATCAGAACCAGTGCTCCAGAATTTTGCAACAATCGGACCAAGCCATCAACGACAGGGCCTGTCAGATTTCCAACAAAATCAAACAGTTCTGCACCCCCGACCCCCGTAACTCCCCGAGTTAGGGCGGCCGAAGATGTAGATAAAAATCCAAAGATCAATTCCAAGGGAAAAAAGATTGCAACCGCCAGTAAGTTGAAAAAATCATGAACCGTTGCAGCTCCCATCGCACGTCCAAACTCGTCCTTACGAGCAACATGCCCCAACGAAACGATCGTATTGGTCACACTCGTTCCTACATTGGCGCCAAGCACAATCGGAATCGCCCCAGCAATGGTAAGGCCACCACCGGCTACAGCAGATACCGCAAGAGAGGTCACTGTAGAAGAGCTTTGAACCAAAGAGGTGGCAAGGATGCCAATGAATAATGCGACAAAGGGATTACTAGTGGTTTCAATCAGCTGAGTAGCAAATCCTTTGCCAAGTAGCTTCATGGAGACCCCCATGAGCTCAAGACTTACAAAGAAACAGAACAGAACTCCAAGGAGCCCAACTAAAGGCAAGAGGACCGCATAGCGACGAATGCCCTGAATCTGATCTTGGCTTGGGTTGGTCATAAGGAACTTCAATAGAGACGGTGGGATCTCCGCAGTGATCCCACCGTCTGAAAAGCAAGGAGGTTTATCTACTTAACTAACATCATTTTCCGAGTGTAAACCTGATGTTCAGTTCTTAATTGATAGATGTACAATCCGCTTCCAAGTTGACGACCATCAAATGAAACCCGATAGGTACCGGCTACTTTGGGAGCATCATTGATCAGTAATGCGACCTGTCTGCCAGAAAGATCATAGACCGAAAGGGAGACATGTTGAGTCTGATCCAAAGCAAATTCAATCATCGTGCTTGGGTTGAAGGGGTTTGGATAGTTCTGACTCAGTTCAATCCCTGACGGAATTTCGTCAGAGTTGTAGTTTTCAATGGATGTTGCAGTGTTACTGACATATCCAAGTGCATCTAGAGCGGTCCATCCAGTGAGCCAGTTTTCCTGGCCAAAGGCACCAATATGATTGGTGGTAACAAAGAATCGGTCATCGGCTGGGATGATGGCCCGTTCATTCGTGAATGCAGGACTTCCGGTTTGTGGTCTAGGATCAAGTGTTCCCGTTCCGTGCATTTCGCGCTCAATTCCACGAAGACGTGGATCTTCTACAAAATTATTATTTTGGATCAAATAATCCAATACTTGCTCCCGAAACAACTGATCATCGCCTGCAATCCATGAAGGAGGCTCATCACCTGCTCCGAAGTCCCACCAGATATTGTGGGTCAATGCAAGGTCTACTGCATCAAAGCGCTGCCGACTGTCCTCAGTTTTGGAACCCGTATTATCAATATCTTCAATCTGAATGGCATATCCTCCTTTATCTGTGTTAAACTGTGTAAAAATGGAGTTATGATAAAATCCACCAGAGTTATCTCGGAACATAAGCATTTCTCCTCGATCCGATTCAGGCGAGGCGGTTGAGCCAGCACCTACATAGGTTGCATTATAGATACGAGGAATCGCATAGGGTTGATGAAATTCATCGCCGCCCGCACCATCCTGTTCAGCGGCAGCACCCGCTTGATCAGGTGCTTGTAAGACAAACCAGAATTGCCCTTTACCGCGCCAACCCTCATCCCAGTCAATGGCATCATCCGAATTAAAGACACTCACAAAGTATTTCAGGTTCACGGTTCCACCGAAGAATTCCACGCCGTCATCTCCACTTGCGTAGACCTCTATATGTTCTAGGATGGTTTGAGAGCCAACACCCCCTAAAGTGAGTCCTTGAATTTCATTGCCATCCGACTCGCCAATATTGATTCCAGTGTGGCGGATGGATACATAACGGATGATCCCCGAATTGTCGGTATCATCGGTACCTCCATATTCTGCACGGATATCACCATCAGGAACGAGTTCATTGACTCCTTCAATTTCTAAGTAGTCGCCTCCAGCATCACCAGGGTTATTGGTCTTGGCTCTACCTAAAACGACCACACCACCCCATAGACCACGATCTTCATAGGTCAGAAGATCATCAGTAGAGATGTTGTCTTGAACGGATGTAAAAATGATGGGTTGAGTTGATGTTCCCTCAGCGAAGATTTTTCCACCACGGGCTACGACCAGTGCAGAGGCATCCGATCCTGTACCGTCTTCTGCTTTTATAACAGTTCCCGCGTCAATACGAAGCTGAGCACCATCTTCTACGATCACAAGTCCGTCAAGGATATATACATTCTCAGAAGTCCACTGAACCGTGGCATCTGGATTGATGGAATCATCGGTTACTCGCACCGTTGGGCGAGATTCAACATCATCAAATTGAGCTACAACTTCCAATACAGAAAATGTAAAGAGAAGTGTAACGAAAAAAACACGTGGTAGTAAGGAAATCATATTAGAAAGAGATAAATGAATCGTTTAAGTGAGTGAATAATACAAAATGATCACACAAGGTAAAAATTTTGTTGTGGGAGTATGGGAGTAACAGATTCAGAGAGTTTCCACCAAAAGGTTTCAAAGAGAGCATAAGATCATAACAACAGAGTATCTATGAAAGAGCTGACAGTCTGATGTGAAATGTAATCTCATGGACATTGGAATGATTGGATACAGATACTCCGATATAGGATCACATCATTAATCAATGACATAGCTCACACCAATTCCAATGGTTCGGGAACGGGAGTAAGAGATATAATCGTAAATGTGGTCTTTGAATGATTGGATGTGCCGAACATCAGATTTGAGCAGGTTCTTCACGGTAATCTTTAATCGTAGATTTGAGGGAAGATCTTGGGAGATGGTCAGATCTAAATCATTTCGGGATTTTTCAAAAATATCAGGCGTAGCTCCTTCGGTGACAGACATTAGGCGATCTCCAAAGAGAGTGTAGTAGAGACTTACAATCGTTCCATGTTGATAATTTTCATAACTTGCACTCAGGTTGAGCAGGAAGGGAGACTGTCCCTCAAGAGAGCGCGAGGTCGATGCACTTGGATCAGATGCATGAATAATGATGAGTTCATCATCAGGGATGTCTACCTTAGAACGAACCAATGAGAAGTTTCCTCCGATAGAGATGGATCGTATCAGAGGGAGATTCGTCCAAGCGGAGAGCCGTTTGCGTGCCTCAAACTCAAGTCCAAACACACGAGCGTGATCTACATTTTGGAATGACACATAACGACCTTCGCCTACATTGCGCAACACCCGCTCAATAGGATCGTCAAAAACCTTATAGAATGCACTCAATGCAAGAAGTTCCCCCGATCGGCCAAACATTTCCCATCTCAAGTCGTAGTTGGTAATGAGTGTTCGTTTTAAACGAGGATTTCCTTCCTGAACATCACCTCCGATGAAATTAAAACTTTGAAACGGAGCTAATTCTCGATAGGTGGGGCGGGCGAGGGTTCGAGTGGTTGCAAGGCGAACATTTATGCTTTCATTGATAGCATACACGATATTGACCGATGGAAGCCAGTCCTGATTCTTAAGCCCACCAATTCGTAATGAATCAGGGAGTGACTGATCATAACTTTCGGAAATAATCTCAGTTGACTCCAGCCGAGCTCCTCCGATAATTTTTAACCTCCGAGTGAGGGGTAATTCAAGCATCACATATCCGGCTACAATATCACGGCTGGCATCATAGTTAGAACGTGGAGGTGAATTTTCCTGAATGTAGAGTCCCGTATTAAATGCAACGATATCTCCAACATGAAGAGTATCTAAGACACCAAAATTATCAGAGGAAAAATATTCGTTAGGATCTCCCATAAAATCTCGGTAATCAATTTCACGACCTTCGTGATATTCAAACCTTCGTTGTCGAAATTCACGCTCCGAAAAATCATAACGCCCCCCAAACTTCAACCTTGCACTCAATCCTGACCATTGCCGAAAAGGAAGGGTAAAATCCAAGACCGCACCATGACTATCCTCGTATAGATTCCGAAAATAGCGCTGAGGGGGAGGGGCATTTCCACCGCCGAGAGAATAGGTCGTATCAAGACCTGATGAGCTCTCACGGATATTCTGGGTTGCTGAAAAGAATCGTAGATCGGGCTCGTCTTGAGAGTTTTTTGCTAAGGAGGTTTTCCATTGAATCTGTAAGGGAGCCAATGCATGCTCTCCACGTAACTGCACACTATAAAGAGCACGCTCCTGATAGCTTAATCCTCTGGTGATAAACGTAGTTCCAGCGGTTTGGTCGCGGTATCCTCCGAGCATTGTAGATTGGCTCGTACCACTTTGAGTACGCAGAAGGGTTGCTACCACTTCATGATGATCATGGGGTTGGAATGCAATCGTGGTGGATGCCCCCCAATTCACCTCATCGGTTCCGCGCGTATTTTGAAACAAATGAGCTTCGCGGGGATCAGCTCTTGTGATGACATTTAGATCAGGGTTTGAACCGAAATACGTTGTACTGGTGAGATTGTCAAGAGACTCTACATCTCCGCCGACCAGCCTCCACTGACTGAAAATTCCGTCATCATAATAGCTGTAACTACGACCGTAGGTTAAGCTTCCCGTAATCCCGAGTGGCCTGCCCCATACATTGAGTTTTCCACCAGCAGCGGCAGAGAAACTGTGGTTAAGGGGAGTTGATGAGAGCGTTGGAGACATGACCCCATTAAATGCCTGTGCGAATGTCTGTAAAGAATCAGCACGATGTGCACGCGTTTCATTGGTGACCCCTCGCCTTAGATCACGTAGATCCGACTCACGGGGCAATGGAGCATCAGGGCGTTTATTCTCAAGGACATCCGGCAATGCTCGGTGCCCGTTGTCATATCCGAGCCAATCGGTACCGCTTCCACCGTAACTGAGAAAGTGATCAATTCTACTGGCTTGATCATCATAGGTCAAGGAAGCAGAAACTTGGAGTGTGAACTTTTCGGGAAAAGCTTTTGTCGATACATCCACCAATCCACCGCTAAAATCCCCAGGTTTATCAGGGGTGAAGGTTTTAAGCGTTACGATATTATCGAGCAGTGCTGAGGGGAAGAGATCCAGTTGAAAGGCTTTACGATCAGGGTCTGCACTGGGTAAGGTAGATCCATTGAGAGTCGTATTGGCATAGCGATCGCCAAGACCTCGTATGTACACATATCTCCCATCAATCACGGAAGCACCAGTCACTTTACTCATGGCAGCTGCGGCATCTCCCGATCCAGATCGGCTAATAGTTTCTGCACTGATCGCATCACTGACAGCAATCGATCGTGCACGTTCTCGTAAAAGACTGGCTTCTGATCCTTGGATCACATCGGCAGCAACAACGATTTCTCCATACGAGATAACTTCGGGTAGCAGTTCAACCTCTAAGCGGGTAACCTC
This sequence comes from Bacteroidota bacterium, assembly GCA_026708685.1. Lineage (GTDB taxonomy): Bacteria > Bacteroidota > Rhodothermia > Rhodothermales > Bin80 > Bin80. The sequence goes on along the minus strand of JAPOUL010000155.1, from coordinate 8,041 downwards.
ACCAGGGAGGACAACAACATTTTCCACAGTCAAAGTGGAAAATCCTACATAAGTGAACCTCATGGTATACGTACCAGATTCAGCAACAAATTCGTACCTGCCGTTCAAATCTGATGCGTCGCCAATGATGGAACCATCAATGGTTGCCGTAGCTCCAATAAGCGTTTCTCCATTTTCTCCATCAACAATGATCCCGGCAATAGTACCAGATTGGGAATAGGCGACAGAGATAAGCAACAACGAAAAGATGCTTGCGAAGAGGATTCTACCAAGGGAATACATAAAAATCAATAGTATAAACTAATGTCATTAAATTCCTATGAACCATCAATGATGTTAACAAATTGTTAAGTTAGGTTTAAATTTGAGTAATGATGCTTTTGCAAAACCTCAGTATTTTCGTAGAAATATTGCTCTGGGTGTCATGAGAGGCGTTTTTTTGATTTGAATGGTAGGTTTTGCAAAAGCCTCTAATGTCATCCGTTTCTCAAATGTTGTGATTAACTTGAAATCATCCGTTTCAAGTGCTCCATAGCAAGATGTTTACAGAAACGCTGGGGTTTTGAAACAGCCTCTTGGGTAATTGAACATTTTACACAGGACCGTGTTAGGTATCTCATTGCGTTGTTTAGATCAACGTAGTTGTTCTAACATCATACTATCTAAATCCAAATGTGATGGAGCGTAGAATTTGGCATGATGGTAGTACAGATCAATCAATAACTCTTTCTGTGATGAGTACAGAAACGACATCAAAGACTGCTACCCATAGCATGCAAAATTATAATGACCGATCTCTGTATAATAACAGGGAGTTGAGTTTGCTGGATTTTCAATACCGCGTGTTTGAAGAAGCCAAAGACGAGTCCAATCCGTTGTTGGAGCGGCTTAAGTTTCTATCGATTCTCGGTTCCAATCTGGACGAATTCTATATGGTCCGCATTGGTGGCTTAAAAAAACAGGTCGCCAGCGGAACCACAGATCTCTCGATTGATGGACAGACACCCACAGAAATTCTTGAAGTGGTACGTGACCGAGCCCGTACGCTCATTCAAAATGCCCACGAGTATTTTCGGACAACCATGAATCCCAAACTGGCTGAAGCAGGGATTCGACTTTTGAGCTATGCTGAGTTGACCGATATTCAAAAGGAAGAAGCGACTAGGAAATATAAGCAGACCATTTTTCCAGTTCTGACCCCACTGGCTGTTGATCCATCACACCCCTTTCCCCATATATCAAACTTGAGTCTCAACTTAGCCGTGACCATCAAAGATGAACTGGGAGGAGAGCGATTCGCACGAGTGAAGGTTCCGCGGCCGATAGATCGTTTGATGCCAGTCATGTCTGATCCATGGACGATAGAAATAGATCAAAGCGTCCGTAGAGTATATTCCTTCGTGTGGGTTGAAGAGGTCATTGCTGCCAATCTGCAGTCACTTTTTCCAGAAATGGAGGTGATTGCCTCGTATCCATTCCGCGTTACCCGGAATGCAGATATGACCATCCAGGAGTTGGAAGCCGATGATTTGCTGGAAACTATGGAGCAGGGGGTGCGACAGCGTCGATTGGGATCCGTTCTTCGAATTTCCGTCAATCCTACGATGCCTGATCGGATGCGTAATCTGTTGATTGAAAATATGGGTGCAGAAGATGATGATGTTGTCGTCGTTGATGGTCAGTTAGGTTTAGAGAGTTTGATGACGATTGCAACCACTACCGAACGGATTGATCTCAAAGATATCCCCTTTATTCCATTTACTTCTGTCAGACTGAAACCAGAGACTCGCGATGGAGATTTTTTTAAGGCTGTCCGATCTCAGAATCACTTGTTACATCATCCCTATGATTCCTTTTCACCTGTGATTGAATTTTTGAATGCTGCGTCATTGGATCCCAATGTGTTGGCGATTAAGATGACGCTCTATCGCGTAGGTCCACGCTCTCCTATTGTAGATGCTCTCATGAAGGCCCGAGAGAATGGCAAACAGGTCGCTGTATTGGTTGAATTGAAGGCTAGGTTTGATGAGGAAAGTAATATTGGATGGGCACGCATGCTTGAACGAGAGGGAGTCCATGTGATCTATGGATTAATTGGATTGAAGACGCATTCAAAGATTGCTTTGGTAATCCGCAATGAAGGTGGACATATGCGAAGATATGTTCATATGTCTACGGGTAATTATAACAGCCTCACGGCTCATGTTTATGAGGATCTGGGGCTCTTTACTGTGGATCCCCAAATTGGTGCTGATGTGTCGGATCTATTCAATTTTTTGACTGGATATTCGGAGAAGCGTGATTATCAAAAACTTCTTGTTGCTCCCATCAATTTAAGAAAACGCTTCACCGAGTTACTCAAGCGTGAAATTGATCACCAAAAGTCGGGTCAAAAAGCTCATCTGATCTTAAAGACCAATGCACTCGTTGATGAAAAGATGATTCACCTACTGTACGAAGCTTCTCAGGCTGGAGTTCAGGTGGATCTGCTGGTTCGAGGGATCTGTTGTTTGAAACCGGGGATTTCGGGTTTGAGTGAAAACATTCGTGTGATCAGCATCGTGGGTCGATTTTTGGAGCATAGCAGGATCTATTATTTCCATAATGGGGGAGATGAAGATGTATATCTGGGAAGTGCAGACCTGATGCCCAGAAATCTGAATCGGCGCGTGGAGGTTTTGTTCCCAATCCATGATGAACATCATGTTCGTTATCTCCGCGATACCGTGTTGGAATCGTACCTCCGCGATACCAGAAAGGCCCGATATCTTACCGTAGATGGAACCTATACCAGGCCAGAGCCAATGGAGGGCAATCTATCGGTACAGGAGAAGCTTCTGCGGATAAGATCTGACTGGGTTGAGGAAGAGAAAGAGCATTTGTGGGAGCTCTTCTGATGCAGGAATGGCTACACAATGCTCAAGGTGCAATTATGTCTGGTTACGGAAACAGTAGATGCGTACTCCATTGACCTGATGGAGATTTGGTATAGACCAAACGTTCATGAAGACGGCTTTCACGTCCCTGCCAAAACTCAATCCTCTCTGGAACGACTCGAAATCCTCCCCAATATGGAGGAAGTGCAATATCCTTTTCAGCGTATAACTGCTGATAGTCAAGGACTCTTTGTTCAAGTTGGGTACGATCCGTCAGCTGCCTGCTTTGCCGAGAGGCCCATGCTCCTATACGGCTACCCCTTGGGCGCGATTGAAAGTAAGCATCGCTTTCTTTCGAGGAAATTTTTTCAACCTGTCCTTCAATGCGCACTTGGCGTTCCAAGATCGCCCAATGAATGACGAGTGCTGCTTTGGGGTTTGCTTCCAGTTCATGACCTTTACGGCTTTCGTAATTGGTAAAAAACACAAACCCCTTTTGACTCACATCTTTGAGAAGAACAATTCTGGCACTTGGAGATCCATCTTCTGTGGATGTGGCAAGCGTCATCGCTTCGGGTAAATAGATCGCCGACTCTTTGGCAAATGAAAACCACTGATCAAACTGGCGGATGGGATCCTGATCAGGATCTGCTGCCGGTAGATCGGATATGGGTTCTTGCTGTAGAAATGTCATGACTTTGAAGAATGGATGATGAACATTTAGGATGCTAGTGCATCTAACGCATCAGGATGGATTCCGCTCAGGATGATTTCAACCTGTAGTTTCAATTCAGATTCTCTGAAAGTTACATGCGATTCATTTGGAAAAACATAGTAGCCGTGGTGGTCAGTTATTTGGTTATTGCGGTGACGATCATGGGCTCTTTCAGTTTGGCATACGTCCTTTTGGGAGTGGATGGATCGTATCAGCCCGGCTCGTGGAAGGTGTCCAATATCTGGATAGTGCTCAGTATTGTATTGGGTCTGGGATCCGCATGGATTGGAGGAGTCACCTGTGTAAAAATTGCTGATAATCATAGCGCTCCAAAATATCTCATTGCATTGATTGTGGTTTTCGGTGTCTTTTCAGCGATGATGATTACCCAAGATGTACCAGATACCGTTCGAACTGTAATTCCGACTTTAACGGAAGCCATGGACCAGAGTGTTCAACCGACTTGGTTAACATGGATCAATCCATTATTAGGTGGCTTCGGAGTCGCATGGGGAAGTGGACTGTTTCGTGGAGAGATCCGTTGATTACTAGGTCAAATCCAGCTCTTTCAATGTCGGTTTTCTGGATCAATCTCTACGTCAAACATCATGCCCATAGACGAAAACGTTCGTCTTCAGGATAGATGTGGATTACAGAAGAAATCAGGTCACATTGAATTGATCCATGACTTGATGAATCTTTTTGTTGACACACCGTCTCTGGTAGATACACACCGATCCCTAATCGTGACCTGAGGTCCACTCCTATATGCATTCATTCATAATAGAGGACACAGGATATCAAATTTTGTATTCTTTTTGGTGTCAGATTATACTCATCATACCGAACTCATTCAACATCAAAGACACTTCCACGGTAGGCTTGCATTTCATTGGCAGTAATGTTGAGATATTCAAGATCAGATAGATTTTTTGTATTTTAGAGGAATTCTCACTTTGAACATTGGGATATTCTGGTCCGTTTGTCACAGTCTCACTTTGTTAGGGGGCATTATTTTGTGTCCCTGATCTGCATATGATCACTATTCATTCACCTTGATTCATCTTCATGACGACTACAATTACCCGTCCTCCCTTAGATATGACGGGCATCATCCTGTCGACTCTTTGTTTATTACACTGTCTCGCCGTACCGATCATCGCAACAGGTGCACTGGTATGGGTAGCATCCGAAGCCATTCATATTAGTTTTACCATAGCACTCGCGGGAATTGTTTTGTTGGTTGCCTGGCCTAGTTATCAACGGCATCGTCGTGCTGTAGTCCCAGCCTTCTTGGTAGGTGGACTCGTATTGCTCATTGTTGCAGTTCTCTCTGAGAGTATTCTTGGAGAGTCTGCTGAAACAATATTAACCAGTTTCGGCTCAGTCATGCTTGTTTTTGGACATGTTCTCAACCTGCGATCTGTGAAAATGCATTCAACTGGAAGCCCTGCCTAAAACATCTATGGATTGTGAGTATATGTTTGGAGTCATTCTGGAGTTGAATGGGTGAGGTTGCTCAATAGCATAGCCATCAGCAGGTGGGGCACCTTGGCAGTCCATGCACCATCCCCAAATGATTGGCTTGCATCTTCTATTGGATAGTATCTATTGAAGATTATGACCGTTTCAGGCGAAGTCTGATCGCCATAGACGGGTAGACTTCAATGCAAATTCACGCTGTCGCTTGTCCAAGAGTGCCAAGTTCCATTCTTCTGGAGCAATCTCAGGAACCTCTCTGGTCAGTGCATACGAACTCTCACGATAGGCGACAGATTTTTGATCATAGGTGGCATTGCCAATGTTCCTGTTGATAGAAGACTCCAGAAGTGCCAAATTCCCCAGTCGAAACACGGATCTCCCTTGATATTTTAGTGGGAATGTTTCGTCCTATTGTTCAACCGGGTTTTCGGGGAGGATGTGCTCTATGGTTCCATGATCCGTTTCAAAATCACATGCACGCCCACTGGCATCCTGTTCTAATGTAGACAAAATGTATTTGACTATTTTTTTATTTCGACCGCGGGGATTGAGAGCAAAGGTTGAAAAATTCTGGATCATGATTTCATCATCCACATAGATGGACTTAATGAGAGTAAAGACATCTGAAGGTGTTCTTGCAGATTGACTGAGGACTTCTTTAGCAGCATGTGGATAAACCCGATCAGGTAGATTGGGATTTAGTTTGCAAATGATACTGTAGCGAAACGTAATCACGGACAGCAGTTTGAGAACTCTTGCAAAGTCTTCTGGTGAAAAAACTTCCCAGGTGGCAAAGATCAGGGGCATCATCTGATCTACCTGAAAAAGACTAAGTTCTCGGATATATGGTTTTGCACTGGGGAATTCATTCCAATGATCATGATTCGGATCAGACATTGCCGCAAATAGATCAGCTCTCTGATCAAGTTCTCCCATCAAACTAAATACATCACCATTTGAACGTGTTTGATCCTTTACCATCTTAAACAAGCGTTGACGCGATACATGGTCATGTTTGCACAAAAGATGATAACGTAAAAAATCAGGAAACCGTTCATAATCAGTGAAATTTAACAAGGATTCCCACTGAATCTGGAGCACTGCGATATCGGTGGGGACTCTAACGAGCGAAAAGAGATAATTTTTGAGAAGATCTGTAACGGTGAGTTGAAGTCCACGGGCATTGATCGTCTCAAACAATGTGTAGGCATCCAACTCATCTTCAACCGTGATGCAAATGAAATATAATTTTCGAGCCACGGTCTGCGACAGAAGGCTTGCCACTTCATGACCAATCTCTGAATGTTCCTTGAGTTCATCAAGTTTTGCTGAGAAATACTGAAAGCATTCCCAAAGCAGTTGATTGGACCAGGGAAACTTTCTTAGACTGGGTGGAGTCCTTTGTTGAACAAGGTAGTTCAGGTAGAAGGAGTTATCGGTGTGATTCAGACGCAGGCGGGTACTTTCGGTTAATGCAGCTGGATCTTTTTCTCCAACAAATCGATTTTGCAATCTTCTGGCACGCTCCATGTTGGATGAGGGATCCATTCCTTGATCCGCCAACTGATTCAATTTGCTGATCACGGCAAGTCCGAAGATATTTAATGAGGTTAACCGCTGCTGTCCGTCAATTACCACAAATTCGCGGTCTTTTTTTTCCTGAATAAATAGAGTCCCCATAAAATGACGATCGGGAGTATCCTCCGTCATCCTGATGATATCATTCCACAGATTTTCCCAATGCTGTTCAGACCAGGAATAATCGCACTGATAGGGTGGCAAACTGAATGTTTTTCCAAGGCCGATTAAATCCATGTAGTTGATGGTTTGGACCTTCAATCCATTTGATAATGCCATACTTCAATGGGTGACGTTGTGGTTTTGGTGGACTTATTGGGAAGTTTTTGTCACAACCGTATCCTCATTTACGGTAGGATGATCCATCGTGGCTAAGGCTTAAACAAAGAGTGAATCCCCCTGTTGCCATGAAGATTTAGCGATGTGAATCAGAATTTCGTCGGATGATTTTGGCTTCGGCTACATATTATAGAATGAGGTTTTTTTGATTCACGAAGATGCGTTGCATCACCTTTGGAATCAGTCCAAATACTGTTGACTCTTCCGTGAAGATGCCGACTGTACTTGTTTCATCCAGTCTGAATTCCGCAGTATAGCGTCCTTCAAAGATTCCATCTGCACCTGTTTTTAAGACAAGCCTACGCGGTGGTATCTGCTCAATCACCTCAAACGTAATGGTCATTCCGGATGCTTTCAAGGTCTCTGTCCATTGATTGTCATTAGCTGCCATTATTACATCAACTACATCTGCACGCCATTCAGTCTGACTTTCAAAGTCTGTATAGGCCTGCCAGACCGAATCAATCGGTGCATCAAAACGTACTTCAACCGTTGCACTGGTGATGGGTGGCATCTTGATAACTGCGAAAAGAGTCAATCCAACAAACAGGGCATCAATGAGGATGATCAAGGACAAAGGAGTAGTCATGAGTGGGTTGATCTATCACGAGTGATCCATCAAAATCATCACTTGACAGGCCACAGTATCGTAAGATAATAAAGAATGACTGAACAATTAGACCCAGATAGAGATTCCTATGAATTTAACCTGTAGTTCAGGAAAGCAACGGTAGACAACAGAGTCGTATTAGGATCCGATGGTGGTTGCTTACTGGATGAATGGAAAATGTGAGAGTATCAACTGTAACGCAGTATTGAACGTTATGGAGAGATTCGGTAATCATCCTGGTGAGGGGAATAACGATAAGGTTGTTTTCAGAGCCCTGATAGCAAACTTCTAATCATAAAGAGGTTCTTCCACTTTTTCGGTGGGTTTACCGATTCTGATAGCCTACTGGATATAAATCCAGACCACCGAGATGGAAGTAAATTGCATTCGCAAACCGCTCTTGATTTCGGAATCCTCGTGCACGAACTTTGATCGCTTTAA
>JAPOUL010000092.1 GCA_026708685.1 Bacteroidota bacterium | reverse complement strand
TTATGGCATATTGCCTAGCATGCGGACACCAGATTGATAAACCGTCGAAATTGCTAAGGACTCTTTCTCCATGACGATCCGTCTAAATTACAACAAAATGTAATCTCTATTTATACATATCGCCCCAATATGGAACCTTCCATTCTACACCAGTAGTTGTGCTTGTTCTGATTATAACACTTACGAGCCGTTTGCAAAACCTACCTGCCAATTCTAAAAGATGCACCAAGGGTGCTCTATGGCAATATTTCTGCTGAAACCCTGAGGTTTTGCAAAAGCCTCTTACAACACCGAGAATTAAATCATCTCGTGAAATTGCTATATCAACACTCTTCTCATAGTATTTATCTGGAACTTTCTGTTCCTAACCCCCACTTTGGGACAATCCTTGAATGACATATTGTTTACCAAGTACATCCGTTAATTCGGAAATAATCCAGCCATGGAGCACCTTGATTTTCTGATTTGATCGGGGCCATGATCTACATAAGATTGGTAGGAGTCCTGAACAGCATTGAGAAGTCTTTCCTTAAAGTTGCGTCCTTCAATCATTTTGAGCGTAAATTTTTGGAGAAATAGGGAAGTCCCGAATGTAACGTTTCGCATAACTGAACCATTGACCCCGAAATGGCTGTACAAACATTCTAATATGCTGATCCATTTCTGGGGAATTCAGTTCATTGATCAAATCCTCAAGCGAAATGTTAATTTTGGGTTTCACACAATACCCTGAATAGAATAGAGTGTATGGATCATTACATATTTGAAAATTAGGCTCAGGATTCATCGTTGATGTTAGAATTTTTCGCCCCATAGCACTACGAATGGACATTTCACGTCCGTAACCATACCACTTAATTGGGCTAAACGTCCCCATATCCCGCCCAAGTAAGCGGTCTTTATTTTCAAATAGCCATGAATATGCGAGCGGATATACCTCAGCAAACTCTTTTTCTGGGAGTAGTTTTCCAGTTTCAGAATAGGGGTAAATTGCGACGCGTTCAATCTTGTCTTTGCCATCTTTACGGACGGAGGCCTTCAGAATGCGACGTATTGCCCCTGTCTCAATGCGGCGAGGAATATCATTCAGGGCCACGGTGACATATTCTGACTCCCATTGAATCACAGGAGCTATGAATACTTTATCTGCAAGCGTCTGAATTCCCACTCAAATTTCTGCGATATCACCCAGATTTAAGGATTGATTTGAATAGGATGTATCACTCTTGTTATTGACGATAGCCCACCGTGCATCCAATTTAATAAGATCACACGAATTGGAAAAATTCCCGTCAATCCAGTAATAGGTTTTTGTGGGAATACTGCGTTCACCTTTCCGAATATGAGCTATACATGTGTAAGTCGAAACACCTGGAAATACTTGATGGTCTCGAAAATCCCAAAGAGATACGATACCATGATTCGCATTTAAATCATGACGCATTGGTGCCCCAGCCTGATTGCGAATCCATCCGCTAGGGGAGATAAATAACAGGTTTCCTGCTTCTATTAAGAGTCTCAACCCTAACTCATAAAAGACGATGTACAAATCACTTGAACCTTGAAAGTAGCTCCAATCTCCCGCATATATTTTGTCTCTACGCTCAGATTCAAGATGCTGAATACGAACATAAGGAGGGTTTCCTATCACCCAATCAAAAGAGTTTTCATCTTGATGCCATGCATCCAGAGCATCTACGACACGAATACGCCAAAAATCGTTAGAATAATGCTCTCCGAGAATGGCATGTTCGGCCATGGAAAGGCGTTCTCTGCTATGATGTGCAGCTGTTGCATCAATATCAAATCCTGTTAACTGGCTAAGAGTAGATAAATATAAAGGCTGAGATTCTTCAGGGGCTTTACGCAGTCGTCGACAAATTTCCTCTGCTATTGGAATAAGAAAATCTCCCGATCCACATGCTGGATCACAGATTCAAACATCCTTCAATGATTCCATGAACACCGTATTCAGCATTCTATGGACAATGTCAGATGGCGTATATACTTTATCGAAGTATTTTGCCAGATCCATTGATGTTAAGGTTCAGATGTGGTATTTTCATACCATTCCAATGAATGATTAAACCGCAGGGATTCTTTCAATCTTTGTTGAAACATTCGGGAACTATATCGCAAAATCACAAGGGATATAACTCCCCAAAATATACATAATTTTGATGAATTTAAGGATGTAATTCTCTTTCTTATTGATACGGAAGATCCGAGATCTATATCATCAAGCCGGAAAAAACGTTTACTTCGGTTACAATATGAATGAACCAGTAGCGTCCAGCTTCCATGCAAAACCAATCAAAAATTCAAAATTGGATAGATGAGTAACATCATCCTGAGGATAAAATCACACTTTCCAATCAACCCAGCACCCCACTCAACCCTTCCAGTGATATATGATTGCAGCTTCAAGGTGAAACAGTTCAGTCAAAGGATGATAAATAAGGGATATTGATAGAACGAAACCATGTAGAAATAAACTCCGAATTTATCTACTTCTATGTTACACATTTTTTCCATCATGAACAACTATGCTCATGGATCATCAGCAATAACACTCTATTTCTAAGTATTTGAGATAACTATATTTGAGCATCAATGAAAGGCAGCTGAATATTATTGGACACGAAGGAAGTTTCCATGGTGTTCAGATTGTCTCCCAGCTGATGAAACATGGACTCTGTATATGTATACTCCATTGGATAGACCGTCACCGCTGATGGCAAATTGATTCCCCCACCCTACTCCAAATTCCTTAGGTATTGTTGTCAATACACTTCGCCCCATGAGATCAAAAACCTCAACTACTATACTCGACGGCGACGGAAGATCAAACTTTATATGGGTCCTCTGAGAAAATGGATTTGGATAATTACCATGCAAGATAAAGTTTTTAGGTATCCCAGTATCTTCGGAGGAAACGGGTGACACCACTTCAATTGAAAATGAAATACCTGCCTTCTGAAGATTTGCGTCCGTTGCCGAATACTCATACCGCGTTTGGTTGAACGTCATCACTGGGGTTCCACTGATGGCACTGGACTCGTCGTCAAACGTTAATCCACTGGGTAGGTCTGGTTGAAGAGTATACGTAATGGGCGGTTGACCTCCCACCGCCTCTGGTAAAACAATAGGGGTAATGCTCTCACCTCTGGTGTAGGATTGATCTTGAATGTCACTCGTGAAGGTGAACCCTGAGCATGAGGGACCACGTACCGTAGCAATTCGCTTCAGCCACTGCTGAAACTCAGCATCCGACGGAGCACATAACTGTTGTCCTCCAAAATCTAATTCTTCAAGTTTGGTCAGTTGCATTAAAGTTCTCGGCAACGTACCACTCAGTTCATTGTGAGAGATGATCAACTTACGAAGCTCTGATAGTTGACCAAATTCTTCTGGAATTAAGCCAGATAATTGATTTCGGGAAAGATTCATATTTCGTAATCGCCACAACTGGCCTAATTCCCTGGGGATCTCGCCTGATAGTACATTGTTGTGAAGATATAGAAAAATGACTCTGGTCAGATTTCCCAATTTTTTGGGAATAGGTCCGGTCAAAGAATTATTCTCCATCGAAATGAGCCCGGCATTGACTAAATTACCCAATTCTTCGGGAATCTCACCGCTTAGAGAATTATCCTTCAATCCAAGCACATCTATCTGTGAGAGATTTCCTAATTCCTCTGGAATTGCTCCCCTAAGGTTATTGTTTTCCAAATTTAGATGTGTCAGGGCAAGTCCTGTCAACTTCACTCCATACCAACTAGTGAGATCTGTGACGGAATTCACATTCGTTGTATTCCAATTTTTATTGTTATGCCAACTGTCACCATTGGTAGAATGATATAGAGTATTCAAAGCAGACAGCGTAATATTTGTTTGGAGATTAATCCCGAATGTAAAGACATCCACATCGTCAACAAACGCTCCGTCACGAATACGAGGATAAAAGTGCACGGTTTGCCCCAAACCCGCATTCGTTCCAACATTAAAACGAAATACTACATCCATTGAATCATTACTAGGCAAGTGACCGATCAGTATCTCAGGTTGCTCCAGAGTAATGAACGAATTCAATACTGAAGGCACCATTTCTATGGTAGCATTTTGGGCATCTAACAAGTGATTGATAAGTTGAATGTTGATGGTCACCTCATCACCTGAATCAATCTGGCGGTCGCCATCATCATCAATCCAAGACCACTCTCGAACACGAATTCCAGGAAACTGTGGTGGTTGTAAGCTTGTGTATGCATTGATAAACCCACGACCTAACCGTCCATGGAGATATCCAAGATTATCATCATCAATATTTTCACTTGAATGTCGGAGATGCTCTCTCAACCCATCAGCGGTCATCTCAGGAAAGCGGGCTTTAGTCAATGCAGCTATACCAGCGACTAACGGTGCAGAATAGGATGTACCATTACGGGCGAAATATCGGTTCTGCAGATCTGTAGTAATGATATTCACTCCTGGTGCAAACACATCTACGGTCTTACCATAAGCAGAAAACCTTGCCAATCTGCGTGAATCTCGTTCAGTTGAACCAACGGACAATACCCTAGAGTACCTCGCAGGATAATGAGGAAAATCCTTGGAGTCAAATGATCTGTTACCAGCTGATGCTATGACTAAGGATCCCAAATCAGTCGCCAGATCAAGGGTTTCGGCAACAGATCGCGATGGTTCAACAGGTACAAAATCAGTTTTCCCCCAACTGGCATTGATAATATCTGCACCATTCATAGCTGCATACAAAACCCCTTCATAAAAGTAGTCTTGTTCAAAGGGTGCACAGTCTACTTTGATATGCATCAACTGCGCATTCCATGCTGCTCCAGCAATGCCAATTCCATTGTCTCTGACAGCACTGGCAACGCCCGCTACAGCCGTTCCATGATATCCTCCTGAATTCTGCTCATTGATCACACCTGGGTCATGATTCAAAACATCTTGATCGCAGAAATTGACTCCCCGAATATCATCAACAAATCCATTCTGATCATCATCTATATTATTTCCAGCAACTTCATCTACATTCACCCACTGATTAGCCAAAAGATCCTCATGATTCCACTCTGTGCCAGTATCTACAATCGCGATCACCACATCGGATAATCGTTCTGCTCCCTTGATCAACTCCCATGCCTCTGGTAATCTTAGATGATTTAAATAACCCTGTTGATCATAAAACGGATCATCTGGTTCCTCGCCTTGATGATCTTCAATGATCTGGTGGACATGAACTGGCTCGGCATAAGTAACCCCTTCCTCTTTCATGAAGTCCCTTGCGATTTGATTCGGTGCTACATCGGCATAATAATGGACATAATAGGTGCGTTGCAATGCACTGAGATTTTTTGCAATCGTGTGCGTAGATTCCAAGTAGTCCAGAAATGGATACATACGTGTAATGGAATAGACACCATATTGAGATGCTTTATCATCAAATCCATGCAATCCCGTCTTGGTCACATCATGACCCATATATATATATTCGGTTCAAATTGAACCACAATAACCTGGGTTGCATATCCGGTATCCGATTGTTGTGCTAAAACAGGACACAAAACAGAAAACAAAACGATAATACCAAACACATATTTATACATTGGTCGTTCGTTCAATTAATGATACTATGTATCGTGAAACTGCATAGATACATCCCTTAACCCTTTCTCACATGGACATCGGTTTTTCCTTAAATTTGCAAATCCATATGAACGAATGGGCATATCCTTATCAACGCATTATGTTTCATGAGCACGCAATCGTTTCAACATCGCCCAATACTTCCCCTGTGAAAGATGGCTGACTGGTAATGAAAGAATGGATTTATGTGATGATTAACGGTTTTAGATCCGATTTGGAATGCTCTCAAAGATTTATTGGTGGAGAATCACCCCACATGAACATAAAACCTCTCCAATAGAATAACGCTTCTCACATGTAACGATTTCGTTGTACCTAATTGAGATTTGAGTGAGAACGAAGTAGTTCATTTTGTGATATATACCTGATCTTTTTCACGCTCGTCTGAACCTTTTGATCAAAATTTTTATCTATGATGTTCAAGATTGACCCGCGTATTCCCGAAGATGGTGATTCTATTTTTAGTGTAAGTCAGTGGCTCCCTACTCCACTAGAAAAAACCTTTGAGTTTTTTTCGGATGCTCGAAATTTAGAGCAGATTACACCCCCTTTCCTAAGTTTTCGCATCGTCACGCCTACTCCGATTGAAATGCGACCCGGAGCACTCATTGATTATCAATTGAAACTTCGAGGGTTTCCGATTCAATGGCGCACTGAAATCACAGAGTGGGAACCCCAGAAGGGCTTTACTGATGTCCAACTCAAAGGCCCCTATCGAAAATGGGTCCACCGTCATGATTTTCGCGAAGAAAATGGTGGAACGCGGGTAGAAGATACAATTCACTATCGAGTTCCAGGAGGTCCTATCATTAATTCCTTGATCGTTCGACCTGATCTTGACAAAGTATTCGGGTATCGGCAACAGATGATCTCACAGCTACTCGTTGCTCCTCAAGATGAGTTGTCTTCATAGAATCGCCCTCTTTCAACATTCTCACCCCTATCTTTTCAAATCTTTTGTATCGTGGACGATGGTATCTTATCTGACATGGATCTTATGCTCATGATGTGATCCACTCTCAAATGGTAATGACTCTGAGCATGCACATCAAGAATGTTTCTCTTTTTCTGATCAAAATAAAAATGAAAAATTGTATAGGCTTTAGGGTGAGGGGGGACATTTTGATTTTTTGCTATCATCCAATGATTGGGAATTTTTGATCATCATCAGTTTGTCTTGTGTTCAATTATTTCATCCCACTGGTTCTACCATGAATGATTTAACATAGAGTGTAAAAAAATAGCATTTTCGGACATCCCCCCTCGGTGGGAATTGAGTCTACAGTTTTATTGGGTGTTGATGACTCTTAGGATTGTTCAGTGCACGGAGGTTTAACCTACGTCTTCTTTTGCCAGCCGAAGCCTTTCCTTGTGGCGTTTAAGTTCTGACTTCAGCCAGTCATGCATAGATGGAATGGGTATTGAATATGCTTGATCGTCTTTTACGATCACTCCCTTTTCCATGAACTTATTAAATATATCTTCCGCTTTCTCTGCATCATGCTCTTTCTTGAATTCTGAAATGATCATTTTTTTTAGTGAAGGGTGCTCCGGCTTGGACACCATTAATCGCCTAGGCTAAACATAGTACATCGTCACCATCCATCTGCTCAACGCGCTGAGTGTAATACTGAATGCGCCCCTTTCTCCCAACATCCATTACTTCATTCAAACCTTCGGGTGTCATCACGCCTCCATTTTCTATCAAATAGTCGGAGGTATTCCTTGCATATGAATGCACATGTCGCGGCCAGCCGAGTGTCTCCTTGACAATCGCATCAATCCATTCTGCAGGAAATTCTTTGACCCCTGCTTCAACCATAATCCAATCACGAATCACGGCACGCTCTGGGTTTTCACTCAATTGCCCCAACCTTACTATATTCTTTTCGCCAAACCTAGAAATGTCTAACACTTGCAGGGCAGCCAGCGATGTTCTAAGGCCTGCGGCAAGGAGAACAATGGGCTTACGAAGATGTGCGTTGTGGATGACATCAAGAAATTCCTTGACCTCATCACGTTGCTCAACGGGGTACTCAATAGCAGATGATAACTTTTGAGCTTCATCCATCAAGAGGAGTAGTGGTTTTCGTTTGCGTTTCGAGAGAATGTTGGGAATCAAGCGTTTCTTGGGTTTGGAAGATGAGGCCCCCAGCTTAAGAAGATCAGGCACACTCAGAGCAATGGTGTCGGGCATTGGTCTGTTCTTGTAGCCTAAAGCATTCATCATCTTTCTGGGATCCCAGAGCGTGGCAGGAGTAATCTGAACAACTTTCCATCCCCTCAACTTTGCTCTTTTTTTACACTGATCAAGCAATGCTGATTTCCCTGCACCAGAATCACCAACGATAAGATGAATCGTTCCCTTTCTTGATGCACGAACATTGAATAGGATGTTATCAAATTCTTTCAAGATGGCGGTTCGTCCATGGAAATATGGAGTAGCACCCCGGTCAAACGCCCCCGCTCGGGTATATTTGCTTTTCTTTTTAGCCATGAAGGACAATGTTTTCAAGCGTCTTTGTCAACATACAATATCCGTTTGAGTTTCTACAGTGCTAATAGATGGTAACTTAGAAATGGGCACAAAGAGATTTTTTGAGAGCATCCGTGCTGGAAAAAATGAAGTCTTGGAACTGACAAAGGCTCAATGATCCGTCAAAACCTACGGAACTCAGTAGACCTTATGCTGTAAGCATTCAGTGGATTTGACTCATGATAAGATGATTTTTTAGGACCAGTGAATACTCGGGGCAAATCGTATCATGAGATCAACAGGATAAGATTCTGAGTGCGTGAGATGAGTATGTCAAATGAGCAACTGGTTCTTATCTATCGTTCTATGCCCCGTCTGGATCTACCCACAATGGTCTTTTTTGGGCGATTCTCGGAAGATTTGGCTCAACCATCAATCCAATCATTATGCTAACAGCTAATCTATTCACTTCTTCACGGTCTATCACCGCTCATACGTCAAAGCAGTTGTAGCAGAAAGTTTAAGCCTAAAAAATGTCTTGAGACGCGATGCAACTCAACATGAACGAAACCCATAGTGGAAACTGCCGCCGTAAATCAGATAATGCCTCCTCGGAATTTACTACACAAATTCTATGACTTTGGCCTCAGATACTCTCATCATGATATAGGACACCATCTGATTGAGTCAAGTATTTAGAGTTGTTTGACAAATGCAATGACATCGGCAAGTTCCTGCGGATCTCCAATTAAATCCTCGGGCATGGCGGACCGCGTGACAGGGGTTACACTGATGATATCAGACCGGATGAGGGTTTGGTCAGAATGCTCGTTCAACAGATAGAGGGCAGAAGCCGTTTCGGAAGCCACAACCCCCTGCAAGGTATCCCCCGAGACAGTCGCTATCTCCCACAATTCATATCCCGTAGAAATCGCCTGAGAAGGCTTGATGATTGCAGCAGCGAGCATGGGCTCCGACCAGTGACGAACCGTGCTTAGGTCGGGACCAAATCCTCTTGCATGGCAGGAAGCACAGACCGTAGCATACACCAGTGCACCCGATTCAATATCTCCATCCAAATCCGATGATGAAAGATCCACCGACTCATCCATGGTCCTCAGCAAAGCTCTCGCACGACTGCGCGTCGGCTCAGGAGTATCACGCATCAAGTAAACCCTGTGTCCCCATGATAATTCAGACGGAGATACAATCCCCGATTCTAAGGCTTCAACAAAGAGATGAGCACGTACAGCTGTATTGAAGATGGGAAGAGCTTCATTCCTTAAACGGGGAGTCAAGCGTTCCCATTCTCCAAGGATATGCTCTGCAACATGTACACCTTGACTGAAGCGTAAACCATGTAATACTTCAAGTTGAAGATCCAAGGGAGCATCCTGAGTAAACAACTGCAAGAGTATATTCGCATCAACCCTCGCTTTGGATAAGAGACGGACAGCACGAGTGCGTAGGTGTATAAGGGCCTGTTCGTCCTGAGCCAGAAGTCTTGATGTTTCTATCACGACAGGGTCTAAAGCCTTAGAGGGTAATAAATCCAAAATGGCACTTGCGATAGCCTCATCTTCTGAGGCCCACATCCGATCAATCAACTGAGATGCTTGGTTTTCAGTGGGTACAACACTGGCAGAAGCCATTCCACGAAGTAAAGGGGCAAACCACCATTGACGATCCGCATTCTCAGTGAATAGTTGATCAAAAAGGATCTTCACATTCCTTTCTTGAACCATCGTTGCCGCAATCTTTTCCAGAAGTGCGGGCTGATCGGAGTGGCTCATGGCAGTGGAGAAAAGACGATCAGAGGGCATAGACAACTGTGCAGCAATCTGTACCCAGTGATCGTCCATGTCCTGCTGCAAAATCTCATCCTGCACTGAGAGCACCTCCTCGGAATCCATTCCCATGATGCCCAGCGTTAGTAAGAGCTGATAACGAACTTGAGGATCAGGGTCATTCGCCATTTGGAGGAGGTGAGGACTCAGACTGCTCCATTGAGTTGAGTCCATTTCTGCAAGACGGATTGCATTTTCTCGAATTCGAGGATGGGCGTGCATCAATCCATTGAGAATGTCGTCTGTATGAAGAGCCCCCAACCCATGCAAAGTCCAGAGGGTATGAAGATTCCCCTCAGCAGATTGCTGCTGATCAAGATGCCCTCGGAGGTGAGTAATCGCTGACGTATCCTGGGCAGTGACAAGCATCCGCTGTGCAGTGAGTCTCCACCACCCATTTGGATCTGAGAGTCGTTCCACATACTGCTCTGCACTCATAGGCTCCATTGCATTGAGCCATGAGGGGGAGGAACCACCTTCAGGAAAAACTCGATAAATTCTCCCCATTTGAATCCCCTGCTGCAGATCCCCAGCTGCAACCACGGCATCATCCATCCACTCTGGATGTTCAACAATCTGCCGATAGTAATCCACCACATAGAGTGCACCATCCGGCCCAACACTAAAATTCACTGGGCGAAACCATCCGTCGGTAGAAGCTAAAAACTCGTGCCCCTCCGTGAGACGGGATGCCGTAAACACGCTTCCTGATGATCTAACCTGAGCTGCAAAGACCACATTATGAACGGGTTCTGCACTAAAGGTGACACTGCGATCATATGGGGCTGGAAATAAACCTCCATGATACCATGTGATCCCACAGGCGGATGTAAAAACTCCCCGATCTGTTAGTAATTGATGCTCTGGATCAATCGTAATTGGAAAAACTCTCTCTTGTGGACCGTGATCAAATGAATAATGGGCAGCCTCAGCAACCGCAACATTTAAGTTACGCTCCATATACCTGCCCGCTAAGGCCTCATGAAAAATAGGGTGGCTATTATCATTCAAAAAGTGATGTCCCCATTCATTAAACGTATGCCCAAACTGGCTTGAATTACTGCGCATTTCAAGTTCAAAAGAATCGGGTCGGAAGCGTACATTCCTGTCATGTGCGTTACGAGGAAGTCGGACGGCATCTGGTGCCGACGCGTAGTAAATTTCGCCTCCTGTGTCTCCAAAGGTATCGGCAAATTTTTCAGTCCATGACACAGTGCCGTAATTCGACAGATAGATCCAGTTATCAATCCCATAGAGAGGATTATTTACATTGTACTGTGGGTTCGTGAGAGCAAATCCTGTCAGAATAACTTCACGAATATCTGAAATTCCATCTCCATCGGAATCCTCATAGTACAACACATCAGGTGCATCGGTCACAAGTACACCGTCCTTCCAAGGCATGATGCCATTGGGTAGGGTTAAACCATGGGCAAAGAGGGTTGCTTGATCAGGGTAGCCATCACCATCTGTATCATGCAACATCTTAATACGCCCTGACCCGCTCGTGTCTAAGGGATACCCAGGCATCTCCACCACATACATCCTTCCTCGCTCGTCAACGGTCATGTCAACTGGATCCTGAATGAGAGGCTCCGAAGCAAATAACTCCACCTCAAACCCGTCTACAATCTCAAGCGTTTCCACGGATTGTTCTGGGCTGTAAGGAGGCCCTGAGGGCGGAGTGAATGAACAGCTCGCAACAGTGAACGTAACGAAAAGCAAACAGAAACAGCGCATTTATTGGTATAGTGTTTGGATTCCCCCTGAAAGTGTATACAGCTGTCTCACTTCATCTGGAGATAAATCTTTGTTAAAGAAAGAAAGGTCATCCATCTGTCCTCTATATTGTAATCCAAGACTTAAAAGAACCTTACTCGCGTCCCATGTTAACTTCTGATCGCGTCCATGTAATTCGCCGACAAGTTCTCCATTTAGATAACCCTGAAAAACTGCGGTGTCTGCGTCGGTATTGAACTTCCGAACAACCATCACAACATGAGTCCACGATTCACTGGAAAATGGATGATCGTCAATGGTGATCATGGGCATGACCCCAGAGGCCATGTCCTCCCATGGGTCTCCCTCTGGATTCCAAATGTAACGATCCGCAAATGCTGCTAACCGAAACTTTCGAGGTTGATTCCTGGTAAAGTCAACAAAAACGGATGCGTCATCCCAGCTACGCGGAGTCAGCATGATCGGATCCGACCACTCCCCTTCTGTCAAATCTTCATTTGGATCTACCTTAAGCCAAAATGAAATGGTCGCATTCCAGTCCTCTTCTTGGTAAGCAACATTATCCATCCCCTTGAAAAAATAAGTGGCATCGGTATAGTCCGAAAAATGGAGTGCGCCCCCAAACATCCCCCCATCCACAACAATAGACACTTCACTTTCAGATGGATCCGCAGGTACAGCACGATCAGAATCATCTAAGTTGTCAGCCTGATACAGAACTGGATCGCCCATCGCAAATCCTGCCTCAAAGGTTGAATCAAAGGGAGCATGAAATGTGAGGGACTCTCCCAAAGAAGAAACCTGAATCAACAAAAGTAACAAAATCATGTGGGGGCAGGATCAACTGAAGATGGAAGGTCAAAGTGAGATGTTCATGACTCTTGGAAAGATACGAAATGATTTTTAAAGAAAATTGATCGCATGGTGTCCAAGGACTCCATGGATTCACTTGTATATCGTAGGTATCTACTATACATCATCATCCATTACGAAACCCCTTCACTCATCTCAATCATGCGCTCAATCGGCTTTAATGCACGCCTTCGTATGGATTCTTCCATGGTGATTTCGGGTAATTCATGGTGCATGCACATGAAGAGTTTCTCAATGGTATTGAGTCGCATATGGGGACATTGGTTGCAATTACATCCACTTTCAGGAGGGGCAGCAATAAAGTGCTTCTGAGGAGAGTCTTTTCGCATCTGATGCAGGATTCCCTCTTCGGTGGCAATGATGAATGAAGTGGTATCATTCTCTTTGGCATAGCGTCGAATTCCACTGGTGGATCCAATATAGTCTGCATGTCTCAGAACAGCCTCTTCACATTCGGGATGTGCTAAAACTTTCGCATCAGGATGTTCCACTTTAAGGGTGAGTAATTTTCGCTCACTGAAGGTTTCATGAACAATACAGACTCCATCCCATATCGTTAATTTCCTTTTGGTTTTCCGCTCAAGCCACCGGCCTAAATTTCGATCAGGAGCAAAAATGACTGGCTGAGACTCTGGAATCATCCGTAATAAATGCTCAGCGTTGGTCGAAGTACAGATGATGTCGCTCCGGGCTTTGACCCCAGCAGAGCAGTTGATATAGGACATCACCAAGTGATCGGGATGCTGGTCACAAAATTCCGAAAATTCATCCGCCGGGCAGGTATCTGCAAGAGAACATCCTGCATTCAAGTCAGGAAGAATCACTTTTTTTTCGGGGGAGAGAATTTTGGCAGTTTCAGCCATAAAATGAACCCCAGCAAAAACAATGATGTCCGCTGATGTGGTAGCCGCCTGCCGAGAGAGTCCTAATGAATCTCCAATAAAGTCAGCGACATCCTGAATCGCGGGCTCCTGATAGTAATGAGCCAGCAAGATCGCATTCTTCTTTTTTTTGAGAAGTTCAATCTCTTCGTAGAGATCAAGTGTGAGATCCACTGGATCATCAACGAATCCTATTTGATCCACTCTCTGCCGGAGCGATTGCATAGAGACCATCATGATTCATTTTGGGTTGAAAGTGAACATGCTAGCATGTCAACTCAAACCATTCAAATTTGTGCCACTTTGGAAATTCCAACCGTCATCAAGTTGTTTCTTCAAGAAGACGACCATCTTCCAATCTCAATACACGGTCACATAACTGACTTAATACAGGGTTGTGGGTCGCAATAACAAATGACTGTTGATACGTTTTGCTTAGATCAGAGATTTCTTCATGCAGAGCTGTAGCGGTTTTGGAATCCAAACTGCCCGAAGGTTCATCGGCGAGCACCACAACGGGCTGGTTCATCAGTGCACGCGCCACAGCAACCCGCTGCTGTTCGCCCCCAGACAGTTCTGATGGACGATGGGTTAGACGAGAATCAAGCCCTAGTTGTGAGAGGAGCATCTTCGCACGGGAGCGTGCCTTGCGCAGTGAATCTCCACGGATCATGGCAGGCATGGCAACATTTTCAAGTGCACTGAATTCAGGAAGCAGATGATGAAACTGAAAGACAAAGCCAATCGATTGATTCCTCCATTGACTCAGAGATGCATCATCCTGATCAAAAACATCTATCCCATTGTACAGGATTCGACCGTGATCGGGGCGGCCCAGAGCCCCTAGCATATGAAGCAGTGTCGTTTTCCCCGTTCCACTATCGCCAATAATGGCCACCATTTCTCCGGGGTATACGTTCAGGGACACTCCCCTCAATACTTCAAGTCTGCCACCAGACCCCGTAGTAAAACCTTTATGCACATTTTCTGCGGTCAGACTTGATGCCATTAGAATCGGGTATTGACGACATTGGCAAACTTTGAACCAAAGGTATAGACAAATGCAATACTGGCGCTGAGCGTATAATCGGTAGCAAGTTCACGCTGCTGAAGCAGGATTTCTTCCAGCAACAGTTCACCAGCGGGTAACGAAAGCTGGTCACGGATCATTTCAAAACGCGTTTGAAACTCCAGTGAAAATCCTTCAAACAGTCGGACAGAAACTGCGGTGTAAAACTCTGCACGCTGTTTGGAGGGGTCATGAAGATACTGGGATCCTTCAAGCCCACTAAATATATCCCCCCAAGGACGGCGTACAGCAACTCTGGCATCCAGTTCATGACGGGGCAGCCACTGCTGCAACTCACCAAAGATGGTTGTTTCAAAATAATCCGTGTAGGTCATCCCAATCTGATAGACAAAGGTGATGGCACGCCGGGTCGCCACATCATACGGAAAAAGACTGTATTCAACACCCGGTACCAGCGATAGGGAATGCTTTAGATTCCGATCATTTCGCGTCACGTAGTCTAAAAATACTCCAACCGACCAATGAGGGCCAAGGCTTCGTATGACATAGCTGTCCAAACCATGGCGACTGATGCTGCTGCGAACGGTTGGTCTGCCATCACGCTGAATGCGTACAAGATCATAATTAAAGTAAGGTCGGATTCTCGCTTTCCACTGCTCACTCCTGTGATCTGCATAAAACCCCCAGCGAGAATCAAAAACAGTGCGATTGGATTCTAGATCCAATTCAAAATCTCCCCCATAAAGATTGAAAACCCAGTGTTTCCATGGGTCTTCGGTTAGTACTTCGTCCGTCTCTGAATCATCGCGCTGCTGATACGTTAGTGATAGAATCTCAGGAACAGTGTCGTGTCCTACGAAAGGTGCCAGTCCCAATCGAATCGCATCATTAATGGTTTGACGCTGTTGGTCAGCAGAGGCATCCTGGGGGAGCACCCGTACGAGATTCAACTCTGATCCATCCAGAGTGCCACGCCCAATGAATGTGAGTTCATATTGTCCTCCAGCTAGGACGGTATTGCTTCGGGTAATGAAGATGTGCACATCTGCTTGACTGGGATCTCGTACATAATTCAGGAAATTTAATTCCGTTCGAATATGCAACTGGTCACAGCCATCACAATCTAGGTAAACACTTAGACGGTCGGCCGCAGATTCTTGGGCAACGATCACCGCTGGATGAAGCAGGGAGATTCCCAGAAAACCTATAATGAACACGGAAACTGCGATTCGCATCAGGGTTGCAGGCCAAAGTCTTTCATTCGGGAACTCAACTGAGAGGGCTTGATGCCAATTTTTTTGGCAGTCGTGCTGACATTCCAGTGATTCTCA
The DNA here is from genome assembly GCA_026708685.1 of Bacteroidota bacterium. Taxonomy (GTDB): domain Bacteria; phylum Bacteroidota; class Rhodothermia; order Rhodothermales; family Bin80; genus Bin80. The sequence goes on along the minus strand of JAPOUL010000092.1, from coordinate 13,919 downwards.
TCCAGTTTTTGCTGGAGATAGATCTGCTCAGCATGTTCACGAAAGCTAGAAAGGCTGTCGTGACTTGCAGCGACTGACTGCAACTGCCGTTTCATAGAGAATGCCGAAACGACCAGACGCTGTACATCAATCTTGGTAATTGATTCTTCTTCACAGAGGATCATGAGTCGCTCTACCACATTACTCACTTCTCGGACATTTCCCTTCCATGGCAGCGATGTCAGTTGATCCATTGCACTGGTGGTAAACTTCTTGGCAGGCAGTCCATTTCTTTTTGAAAGTTGGGTAGCAAAATGTTCAATCAGAGTCGGAAGATCTCCATGGCGATCTCTTACGGGAGGCATCGTGATCAGGATGACACTGAGTCTATGAAACAGGTCCTCACGAAAGCCACCTTCTTCAATCGCACTCTGCAGATCTTTGTTAGTCGCGGCAATCACACGCACATCCACATTAATGGTACGCTGCCCTCCTACTCTCGTAATCTGATTTTCCTGTAGAACGCGTAGGACTTTGGCCTGTGCAGACAAGCTCATATCGCCAATCTCGTCCAGAAACAGCGTCCCACCATGAGCTTGTTCAAATTTGCCAATCCGTTGGCGATTTGCTCCCGTAAAGGAGCCTTTTTCATGCCCAAAAAGCTCACTCTCAATCAGTTCGGCGGGGATGGCGGCACAGTTTACTTCCACCATAGGCCCCTCATGGCGAGAACTTTGAGCATGTAACCACCGTGCGGCTAATTCTTTTCCTGTACCGGCTTCTCCCGTGATCAGGACTCTTGCACCCGTAGGTCCAACACGTGCAATGAGTTCCTTGACCGATTGCATCGCAGGACTCTTCCCAATCATGGGCATCAAAGCGTGATGGGACTGCTGACGTAACGCCTGTTTTAGCCGCTGATTTTCAGTGACGATTTTTCCGCGTTCCAAGGCAGATCGAACCGTGACCAATAGATGCTGCAGATCGGGTGGCTTTTCAATAAAATGGAATGCACCTGAGTGGGTTGCTTCTACAGCAGTCTTAATGTCTGCATGGCCACTAATCATGATCACTGGCAATTCAGGCCATGTCTCAACGCATTTTGAGAGTACTTCCAATCCATCCATCTTTGGCATTTTGATGTCTAAAAGCACCACATCAAATGTTTTCTTTCGGAGCTCAGCCAAAGCTATTTCCCCATTGGATGCCTCATGAACTTCAAACGATTCGTACTCCAGGATCTCGAGAAGTGTTCTTCGAATACTTTGCTGATCATCAACAATGAGCACGCGGGGAGAAGCCATGTTCAAGACTGACGGGCGAGAACCATCCCCAACATGTAATTGAATTCGTCAAGTAAATCGGTTTCTGGATAATTCTCCTTGGCTTCAAGGATCACTTCCTTGGCTGAATCTAGTTCACCCGACTCTACATAGGCTCGTGCAGCCGATCGTAAGTAGTAGGGAGCACGAATCACATTGTCATCATCCATACCTGCAGCACGCCGAAACAGGTCAGCTGCCATGAGATACTCTCCTTGCAGTTCTAAAATGGCAGCACGGCCAGCGATCGCACTGGCTCCGAGAAAATCGTCACTCGCCTTGTAATCCGTAAAGTGCTCCAGTGCCAAATCAAACTCATTCAATTCAAAATGAGCATTGGCGGCATAAAAGCGAGCAGTATTGCCCGCGGGAGTACTCCCATAACGAGCTACAATATCTGTGAGACCGAGGATGTCTCCACTGCCGTCCAGGGCAATGCGATAGTTGGACCGTTCATACTCAAGGAGAATCCCTCCAAGAAACTCCTGTGCTTGGGTGTTACGAGTATCTTGAATATAATTGTAGCCAACGATCCCCGCAATGATCAGGACGATGCCTATCGCCATTACAGTGAGCAGTCTTCTGCTCTGAAGATAAAATGCAAGCAATGGTGTGTACCAGCTTGACTTAGACTCAGATTGACTGCTACGTCTTGTGTTCATTGCTCCCTGAGGAGCCTTCATGGTTTTCATCAAAGGAAGAGGTTACATGAATCAAAAAGAAAGGATCTCAGGTGGCATAGAGACGATGCCAACCAGATGAGAAAAACATGGATGCAACAAGTGAGTGATGTGACCAGTCGTCGCTTTCTCAATGAATACAACAGTAATAATTGATTATTGCTCTTATACGGAGATGATCCTGAATTGTAACCATGAACCGATAAGCAACCATTCAAGACACCCATCAGTGATTCAATACGTTTTATAGCAATTCATCTACTATCAATGATCAATAGCAATGATGTGAAACCACTGGTACAGGATCAGGTCGTAGAGTGCATCATTTTCCGAATTGGTGCGTTATACGGTTTTCTGTTGAAAATGCTCACATTGTAGTCTCCATTTGGGAGATGCCTCTCATCAAGGACATGCGGCTTTTCTACATCTCATTACACTTCTTTATATACCAATTAAACTTATGGCTCATAAACTTGCTATTAATGGTTTCGGTCGGATTGGCCGTCTCACGCTTCGTTCCATCCTAGAACGCAAGCTTACCGCCTTTGATGTTGTCGCTGTCAATGATTTGACCGATGCAGCTACCCTCGCTCATTTATTTAAGTATGACTCCGTTCACGGAAAGTGGCCTGGTCATGTCTCAGCCCAAGGAGACAATCTTTGCATTGATGATCTTACGATTCCTGTACTAAGTGAAAGAGATCCTTCCAATTTGCCTTGGCAATCATTCCATTGTGATGTTGTCATTGAATCAACCGGCTTTTTCCGTGATCGAGCTAGCGCTGGCAAACACCTGAGTGCTGGTGCCAAGAAGGTTGTGATCTCAGCCCCTGCCAAGGATCAAGTGGATGCGACGGTCGTTCTTGGTGTCAACGATCATGTCCTCACGGGTCAAGAGACGATCATTTCGAATGCGAGCTGCACAACAAACTGTATTGCTCCGATGATCAAAGTTCTTGACGAAGCTTATGGGATTCAGAGTGGACTGATGACCACCGTTCACGCCTACACCAGTGATCAGCGTATCCAAGATGCACCCCACAAAGATCTTCGACGTGCCCGTGCGGCTGCCTACTCTATTGTACCAACAACTACAGGTGCCGCTAAGGCGGTTGGTCTTGTGCTCCCACATATGCAGGGGAAACTTGATGGTATGGCTTTGCGAGTTCCCATTCCGAACGGCTCCCTCACTGATCTGACGGTTCAGGTTTCATCATCTCCTTCCAAAGAAGAGGTGAATTCCGAATTTAAGGCTGTTGCCAGTGATTCATTAAAAGGAATCTTGGAGTACTCAGCAGAACCCATTGTGTCCATTGACATTGTGCATAACGCCCATTCTGTGATTTTTGATAGCTTAGCAACCATGGTCCAAGGAAACACCATCAAGGTATTGGGCTGGTACGATAATGAGTGGGGATATGCTAACCGGGCCGTTGACATTGCAGCACTCTTGGTCTCAAAGAGTAGCTGAGCATCGCTGAGCTATGTCAAAATTGACTCTGAAGGATTTGGACTTGCAGGACAAGTGTGCACTGGTACGAGTTGATTTCAATGTGCCTTTGCAGCTTGCACCTGAATCCGAGTACTATACCGTTGCCGATGATACACGTGTCTTGGCTGCACTGCCTACGATACGTGCCATCACGGATGCAGGCGGCAAAGCGATTCTTGTAAGCCATCTTGGTCGTCCGAAAGGTCAACCTGACCCCAAGTTCAGCTTAGCACCCGTTGCAGATCGCTTGAATGATCTCTTGGATACCAGTGTCCGATTTTCCAGCGAGACGATCGGCCCCATCGTGGAAAAGACGATTCGCACGATGCCAAATGGAAGTGTCTTGCTTCTGGAAAACACGCGTTTTTTCGCAGGGGAGACGACCAATGATGCTTCCTTTGCCGAAGAGCTTGCTCAACTTGGGGATGTATTTATCAATGATGCATTCGGTACAGCTCATCGTGCACATGCCTCCAATGTTGGTGTTGCTGGTCATTTTCCCGATGCTGCGGCAGCTGGACATTTGCTTGAAAAAGAGTTGGTTCTATTAGGAAATGCTCTTGAATCCCCTACTCCACCTACCCTTGCCATCTTGGGAGGAGCCAAGGTTTCAGACAAGATGGGTGCCATCACAAATCTGATAGGAATCGTTGATCATATCCTCATTGGTGGAGCAATGGCCTACACGTTCCTGATGGCCAAGGGAGTGGCAGTTGGAAACTCTCTGGTTGAAAAGGAGCGCTTAGATGATGCTTTGAGGATGATGGATCTGGCAGGCGATAAACTACATCTACCAACCGATCATATCGTCAGTACTTCGCTTGAGTCACTTGAGGATGTTCATTCCGTGTCTGATCCAATTGAAGACGGCTTCCTTGGATTTGACATCGGCCCTGAAACCATACATCGCTACTGTGAACTAATCCATCTGGCCAAAACATGTATTTGGAACGGACCTATGGGTGTTTTTGAAGTGGAGGCATTTGCCTCTGGTACGAATTTCATTGCCCAAGCCGTCGCTTCAGCAACGGATCATGGAGCAACGACCATAATCGGTGGGGGGGATTCTGTTGCTGCAATCAAACAGGCACATCTGGATCAGCGTGTATCTCATGTTTCCACGGGCGGAGGTGCCATGTTGAAATTTCTTGAAGGAGAATCCCTTGCTGGCTTGGATGCCTTGACAGATCTGCCTTAATCAGTGTTCTGTCAGTCAATCATTTCAGTTACTTCAATTTTAACTCCTGTATAAAATTGGCATCTCGGAGTGTACAAAAAATGAGTTCACGGATATTTGATTAAATCTGTCATGAGTTGTAGAGTTCGCGTATTCATTGACTTTTGGAACTATACATCCAATATGAAGCGAATTGATCAGCGTATTAAAACTGATTGGGAACATATTGGGCCTGCACTGACTCGGAAAATTCCTGAAATTATCAAAACTCATTTACAAGTAGAATTTCAGGGGCTGAATGTTTACGGATCTTATGATCCACATTCACAGAAAAATTTACTTACTTGGGCTGAGAAATCTCTCGGAAAAGTTACTGGAGCAAGTGTTTACATGGGCCAACGCCGTGAAAAAAAGAATTCTATTCATTGTAAACAATGCAGGCATACCATAAATTATTGCCCAAAATGTAACAAGAAAATATCCTCAACCGAAGAGAAGGGTATTGATGTACGAATGGCGGTGGACATGATAAAATTTGCATGGGTCGACAATTATGATGTAGCAATTTTAGTTTCAGATGATACTGATTTTATCCCAGTAGCTGAATTATTAGGGACAAAAGGTATCAAAGTTGTCCATGCAACATTTTCAGATTCTTCATTGCTCACCTACAGTTGTTGGGCTAAAATAGACATGCGAACTGCTCGAGAATTTTTTGAAATATCTTAATCTGTATGTAAATGACTATTGTAGATTCCGGCAACCGTACTATTCCTTGAATGATTAATTTTAACTCCATGGCAATATATGTTTAGTCATAAATGTACTAAATGGTACACTGATCAACCTGATTGAATGAACATATTTTACCATATTGAGTTGAACAACCTGTTTGTACTTCAAGGGCTCTTAAAAAATACCTGAATATATAATTGGAGAATCTGAGATACATACACGATCCAGATCTTACTGGTATTATTGTATGATACTACTCTCAGTGAAATTCATTTTTTATCGGTGCCGAACTAACTGAGTTTCATTTACAAACATTTAAATTTACATCCAGTCTATCTGAGGATCTCTAACTGGTTTGTATAAAACTCTGCCCCTACATTCAATATCGGTATTTTCCTTTTCATTTCATTATGTCAGATTTTTTCCAAATTTACCGCCCTGTGTGTAAGTGCGATTCAAATCTTCTCACTTATAAGATTCAAGGAGTCGACTCAATTCGATGCTGGGCAGGAGCTGCCGCCACTTTTGATGAGGCACTAATTAAATTTCTGAAGGAGATTAAAATGGACCAACGAGAATTTAAGGTTGTTTATGTCAAATCGGAATTTACAAGATCCTATCCTGACGAACTAGAATCAGAACCCTGGAATGAGGAGGTAATCACTCCTACTGGTTTTTCCCCGCCAAGACATTGGGACTTAGCTGTTGAGAAACTTGGGTATGAATCGAAAATGACTTTTTACGCTCTTGAGGTCTCTGCAAGTGAGGCAATTGAACTATTAAATGGAAAGTTTTTCATCCAAAATCTTAGATTCCATGGTGAAAATGAAAATATCACTGGAAGTGAGGAAGGGTGATTCCATTAGATTCCAAATCCTATTCATCTCGAAATGATAGTACTCACAAAGTATCTCGGAATCAACTCAATTCAATATAATAAATCAGGGGATAGCGCCCATGTGGTTTGAAAAAGATTATAAAAACCTTTTCTCTGCATACGTAGGGAAAAATCAATGAATCACTGCACCCTAATCAGTGAATGAAATAGCATATTTTCAGAAATAACCCCTTATTCAATTGGTACGAGAATGATCAATCACATCAAAACTTCTCGTACCCTATCCTGCCATTTCAAAAGACCCTTGATCTGGGATTCATCCAAATTTCCCCAAGGCTCTGATCTGTCCCGTAGTTCAAAACTAAAGATTTGATCGGGAGTAACGGAGCGTCTCTCCCTGCGTTCCAACTGACGAAGACGGCAGTAATTATACCAGCGTTGTCTTCCTTTGTCATCCAATGATTCTGGGAAATTCCGAGCGATGTATCTAAAAATCAATTGTTTAACACGGCTATCATCCGATTGCACAGAACGCCAGTCAAAATCGGGGGCTTGACTCAAAGCCTTTGTCATCAAGTCCATGTCTTGATCCGAAAAAAAACCGTCATAGATGGCCTCATCTGCATCTGGAGTCTTATCAGCATAAAACATATCTGGTTGCCCCTTCTTCTTTTGGAGATACTCAGATAACGGATTCTTAAAATCGCGGGAATCCAATTGCTGAATCATCTCATGACGCTGGTGAATTTGGGCCTCATTCAGTTTCATGACATTGAGTAAGTCTTGTGCGGAAATTTTACTGGATACGAGTTCCCGCACGACCGACCACTGACATACAAAGGGAGATTTCGTAATGTTGATGGGAAATGTAGCCCGGTAGGCCAATTTCTTATCATTCTGAGACCACTCTTGATAAGGTTTCATAAGTGGGCTTGGATCTTCGAAAAGATCAAACCCATAGGTCGTATTGCCTTCGTGGTAGTCCAGTGGGCTAAGGAGGGTTGAACAGCCTCGTTTGGTAGGAATCCTTCCGATGATATGAAGTACTGGATCATGACCTTGTAGAATCGTGGTTACAGCGTGTTTATCTCTCAAAGAAAGCCCATAATCCCAAATTTCACTTACATTCTCGCGTATTAGCTTGGCAATTTGCCACATTTGTAGAGAATCCGCAAGTGCATCATGTTGATTGGCGAGTTCGCTATCGTCCAAGAAAGCACGAGCTAATGCACCGAGTTGAAACGATGGATTTCCATTCTCTTTTCTGGGCCACTTGGAGAGTGCCTCAGGCCGCAAGAAAAAGGTTGCACGCATCAATTCCAAGGTATCCCAGAATGAATTTCCATTTTTCCAATGCCATTGATAAGGATCCCTTAGATTCCGATAAAATAAAACTCTGGTAAATTCATGATCAAATTTCATTCCGTTATAAGCAACACTGCAGGTTTCGGGTTGACTTAATTCGTCATGAATGAGGGTAGCAAATTCGGATTCCGAGACACCTTCCTTATGGGCGGTCATGGGCATGATTCCATGTACACTCACAGCCCCTGGTCCAATTGCACAGTCCAGGGTTGGACGACACAGTAGGTTTAGATTGGGGCCAATTGGCTGTAGCTCATCGTCGGTTCGTAAACCACCAAATTGAACAATACGATCGCGATAGGGAGATTTCCCCCATGTTTCGTAATCATACCAAAAGAAACTCATCTCTTAAAATTTTATATACACAAGGATTTTTTGCAAGATCTCTATATCAACTATAAGATAGGGACCGAGATACTTCAAGAGAAATACTCCAACTCAATTTGAGATATTTTTGCAAACGGTTTCAATAACCCTTTAACAGATAATGAAATTTTTGTTCCTATCCTTTTCTTGGAGGATTCTTTTTATTTACCAGTAGAGTCTCCAGAACTATAGCATATTCTGTGAATGAAACGCCATAGATAGTGTCCATTACTAATTTCACATCAATAGTATCCGCATCAAGGGAATGCACCAATTTAAGAAGGTATTCTGTACAATACAGTATGGAGAAAAATAGATCCGTTATACCGTAAGATGGTGTGACGCTTCCCCATAAATACCCAGACTGGACTTTTCCAGTCCCTATCAAGACATCAAGTTTAGGTAGATCATGAGAATTCAATACTCCATCACATTGATTTCACATCGTTACTCCATTTTTATGATCTTCAAAATGATGCACGCTCATCATTTCCTTATTCATTATTTTTCTGTATGAAAATGCCAGTATGTGGAGCCGTTTGCAAAACCTACTTGCCAATTCTAAAAATGCACCAAGGATACTACAGGGCAATATTTCTGCTGAAATAGTGAGGTTTCGCAAACGGCTCATAATTTACATGGTTATCATTCCTCACAATCTTGTAATTCTCCCCTCACTACACCCAGTGCTGCCTCATTCCAAGTACCGCCATCTGCACTCACTTGATGACGCTTGGTTGTATACCCTGCGAACACTCCAAGTCCGTTTTGCACATTGGAATAGAGTAAGTTCGGATTTTTGTCAGAAAAATTCGGTTCAGATATAAATAAATCTTGGATAACAATGGAGCGTTCATACGCAAACAAGTCAACACTCAGTGCCTGAAGTTGAATCATAAAATGAGGTCCAATTGTGTTGAGGTATGTAGCATCAAATCGTAGCTCAAATTCCTGAGTACGTGCTTCAAAAAGTTGATCAGAGAAGTATGGGAAACCATAATCGTAGAACCCCAATTCTGGAATAGTTGGATCATCCACGGTCTCAATATAGCTATGAAAATCAGGATAAGAGCTCCGAAAACGAAGCCCCCAAAGCCTGATTGAATACTTTGGATCATCCCTAATTACACTCCCCCAATTTTCCAGATAACATACGGGAGCGACCTGATAGAGGGCGAGTGTGTAATAGTTGGGACCCGACTGATCTTCCACCTTGAAGCGTATGGCATACTCATCTGTTTGAAGTGAATCATCTCTTGAGATATATCTAATTTCCAGTAATTCACTGCGAAGAAGAGGAGCCTGAGACGATGAAATCGTCCCGGGAAAGCCGGGAGCAATCACCTCGGCAGTGTAGTTAATCCCACTTTGAGGGTAATGATTGTGGACACTCCTATAAAATCCACTACCGTCATACTCCAATGTATCAGAAAAATTATTCCTGCCTGAGATAATCACTTGTGCATTAGGTACAATTAAATCACTAAAATCTGATGTATCCAACAAGTGGACACTTTTACCGACTCGCATGCTCCATATACTATCAGAAGAAAAATATGACTCAATGATAAGTTTTGATTGATATCCATCAGGAATTTCTAAGTCTACCATTGATTCGCATGCGCTGAACCATGTAATCAATAGAATTAGTACCAGTTTACGCATCTTCAAAAACTGTACTGTAGTGATAGAGCAGGAATAAGTTGTAGTAAACTGAGTTGATGGTAGGAGATCACGGATGTGTTTGAGGAATCATCATCTCTGGGGTATATGAACATGGGGTTTTGACGATTATAGGCATTATAGACTCCGAGAGTGATTGTTCTTTCTGCCCAAGACCTTTGCTTCTTGAAATGAATAGTGAAATCTAGGCGATGGTAATTCGGCGCACGTGCCGAGTTGACCGGACCCGTTTCAAGTGCACTATATGGGTATCCAAATCCATGTTCTGACCAAGCACCTACGGCAAAGCGGCCGGTATAAACCCATACCGGATATCCGCTTCCGTAAATCCATGCTGCTGATATGTGTGTTGATTCTGATAGCTGATATTGTAGTACAATGGAAATGTCATGGCGACGATCATATCCGTCTGGAAAGGATTGCCCTTGATTGAGAAACGGGAATTGTCTTACAGATCTAGCCCAAGTATAGCCAGCCCACCCGCGTAAGTATCCATGTTTCTTACGAATGAATAGCTCCAAACCATATGCACTGCCTAATCCATTCTCCACTAAATCTGGCCAATCAAAAAACGCCGACCGAAATCGATCTGATCCTAAGGTATATTCAATATTGCCCCTCATACGCTTATAATAACCTTCAATTGAAACCTGATAACGACCATCTTGAATGCTATTGACAATACCTAATGCAATTTGATACCCTTTCTGAGGTGAAAGTCGTTCCATACTCGGAATCCATAAATCCGTGGGAATTGCAGCACCACCGCCGGTCAGTAAATGTATATACTGTTTTGATCTGGCAAATGATGCTTTAATGGCGGTATGATTTCCCGCTCTCACATTCAATGCGAATCGAGGTTCAATAGAATACGATTGTTTTTCTTGTGCAGAATAACCAGAAAGGCGAATTCCAGTGGATACCTGTAAAATTGGAAGAACCTGAATTTCGTCTTCTACATAAAGTGCTAACTCCAAAGAGGGCAGAATACCTGTTGGAGTCTGAAGAAGGGTTAACGGAGGTCTATTAGACTCGTCAAGTCTTGTCTGCGTCGTGCCCGGTGAAAAGCGATGCAGAATCCCTTCTGCACCAAAACGCAGATAATGTCTAGGATTAGGGGCGTACTCAAAATCAATTTTAGCAGTCCAATCAAGAATTTCGGAAAGCCATGAATTTTCATAAGCTATACGGCCTGAATCATCGAGATCTTCTGATTCTGAAGTGGATCTAAAGCGATACTGAGTGATACCTAGTAGACTGTTTGCGAATAAATGATCGCCAATTAACCAATTCCAACGAAGAGAAACTAAACGATTATGCCAATCCACAGCAAACTTGCGGAATTCAGTTGCAAATCTTCTTTCAAGAAACGAGAATTTATCCTGTCCTGCATAAGCACTTACATAGAAGCGATTCTTCTGTGATAAAATATAATTGGCCTTAAAGTTCAAATCATAAAATCCCATACGATACTCATTTTGAGGGTCAGAAAACAAACGCAAAAAAGGATTGATATAGGTACTACGACCAGCCAACAAAAAAGAAGCACGATTTTTAGCTATCGGTCCTTCTATCATCAATCGAGAGGAAATAAGTCCTAACGAACTCTCTCCTCCAAATCGTTTTAAGTTACCTTCCTTCATTGTGTAGTTGACTACAGAGGATAGTCGTCCCCCAAATCGGGCTGGAAATCCACCCTTAATCAGCTCAACACCTTTCATTGCAGATGCGTTAAATACACTAAAAAAACCAAATAAATGATTGGGATTATAAAGTGGAAGGCCATCAAGGAGGATTAAATTCTGATCGGCCCTCCCGCCTCGAATATATAATCCACTACTACCCTCAATTCCAGACTGTACACCCGGCAATAATTGCAATGTTTTCTGGATGTCTATTTCACCAAACACCACAGGAAGTATTTCAATTTCTTCAATTGAAATTTCATGCCTACTCATCTGGATTTCATCTATTGCAGTTTCTCTGGGAGCGACGACTTCCATGTCTTCTAGTGTCATCACACGTGGATTGAGTGTAAATGTAACGGTTGTATCTTTTAAGAGGTGGAGTCGGTTGAACTGGGCATCATATCCGATATGGGACACCATAAATAAATAAGAAGATGAATCCGTTGTTAAGCTGTAAAATCCATACTGATTAGTAGTTGCACCGATGTGAAGTTTTGGAATGAATACACTTGCCGCTGGAATTCGCTCACCACTGGATGAATCCTCTACATAACCACTAATGGTCACCGTCTGAGCAAATCCTATACCAGCAAAAGAGCCCCACTGAAATATAACGTAAGCCAATATCTTCAACCAGCTAAGCCTTTGCATGCCTAAATATAAAATTGTCAAGTGCAATCACTATTCAATGGTTTGCAACAGTAGTGATCAGAGCTCAGAAAAATGCATGGGTACTACGCCCCCTTGCAGGAAAGTAGAAACTCACCTTAGTGATTAAACCGATTCCAATTTTAGTTCTTGAAACCATCCATTAGAAGTTTATCTATGAGTAATGTGAAATCGGCTTTTCCACCTCCAGCAAAGCGATATAACATAGGTCTAATGAAAAGCGGGCACATACCTTGTACTCCTACCAATCAAGCCAAAAATGTTAACTAACATCATTCCAACTTTTAACAGTAGAATTATATTGCTGTAAAGTCACTATTTGATCAGATCAAAAGTGATATTAGAGAACCTGAAAGTCATGATATCAAGAATTAGTCCAATGGATAGAATGGTAAAAACTGATCATCCATTACTTACGCCGAAATGACTTGAATAGGTTGCATTAAAGCAGAATGAATATGAGTAAAGGTATGGAAGCAATGATAAAAAATCGGTTATTACAGAGCATCCATCAAATATCCTTATCCCACTGGTATCAGTAATCTGAATTAAACCATTATACTTTTGCAGGGGTGACACATTACATCTATCATCACTTTTTGATATACGTTGTGCATGACCTAGTTAGGCGGTCACTTGAACGATATGCTTCATATTCACTTGATATCCAACCACTTACACTAACACTCATGGGAAAATATGATACCCCCCATGTAATATTTTTTCTGATTTCGGACGCATTATATTTTGTATGACTATAACTGCCCGTGAGTGGCTTGATATAATCATATGCATCAGGACTGGTGACGGTTTGTTTGATACTGTACTCCGCATTAAGAGTAATGCGAGTTGTGCGCTGGCGACTCCATCTGATCCATCCCTTTTTTTGATACTCAAGTTCTGTAAATGCGGACATGTACAATGTCCAGTTGGTGAACCACGCTTGACCCTTAACACGCCGGCGTGCAGATTTAATATTTGTATAGTAAGCCTCACACTCAACTTGTCGACGAAACAAGTCAATTTTACCACTCTGACCAAGATCTGCCCTTTGAATCTCAAAAACATCCACAACTGGATCATCACCATTTTTTTTGCTGAATACAACCATTTCAGGGTTTCTGATTGGGATTGCTTGAAGTAAAGATGCATCTACTTCTGAAACTCCATATACATAGTTCATAGCAACTCTGTATACCATTTCTCCAATCTGAAACTCTCCATCAGGATTTAAGACTGAAGCGAAATAAGGATCCTCAACCACCTCCATCTCATCATATTTTTTCTCAAGTTCCTCTGAAAGCCTTCTAGAATCGGATCTCAATGACTCAAAATCAATCTCTGACTCAATGAAATCAAGATGTGAATCTTCTTTATCTATTATTGACTCCATATATGCACGAAAGGCTTCAGAGTTATTAAAAACAATACGACCATTCGTCATGGATGGTCGAATGATTTCAGTGTCGTATGTCTCAATAATGGAGGAAGTGGGTGGATCAGTGATGACTTCACCAGAATCGCACCCAACAATAACGGCGATAAAGATTGTTGTCAATAGGGAAAAAATAACAGACCGTAAGAACAAAAACGAATTAAAACCAAAAAACTTCATTCTAATAAGAATTTGATGAAAAGGAACAAAACTTCTTAAAGACTAACTCACGCTTCTAATATAAGGTAAAATTCAATGTAAAATGCTGTTAAACTCAACTGAAATGGGGATGTAGAGTCAAGAGGTCGGCGCGTTTCTTATGTCCTACGGGTCATTCGCTTTCGTTGTTCACGCACCCATTGGTAGGCACCCATAAGTCGTTTCCGACCTCCTGCTCGTCAAACCGGACATGCGGATTTCCCGCATCCGGCTTTCAGTTGATCTCATGACTTCGCCCACGGAAGGTCTTTGGTCGTTACTACAAGGCGGT
>JAPOUL010000130.1 GCA_026708685.1 Bacteroidota bacterium | reverse complement strand
CGTGCCGACCGAATGAACATTGTCATCCGATCAGGATCAAGATCATCCAACGTAGATCCCACGCAATGAGCTGTATCAAAGGGGGTAGTACGAATTAATTCCTTATCATCAAGATAGCCCACAAGAGCCGCGTAAACGGCACTTTTCAATTCCTCTGGGATGGTGTATCTCTTTCGAACCAGATCAGATTGGACTTTCGTGACAAGTGCCTGCATTTTGATATCTCGCCTGTGGTCGTCATTACCCTTTAGAAAAATGATCCTGTGTTTTCCAAGCACCGTCGCATGATCAAATTCTCGCTCTGTAGGAGAAATTCCTTCTTCATCTTCAGTACCATACTCATTACCAAATAATCCAAGATATATGTCTGCATTCTCAACTTCATTCAGATAAAGTTGATCAGGTCTACGGTCAGAGGCAGGAACATCCTCAAATAAGAATACCTTAAAGAATCGCCGCATAATTGGATCACTGTGGATATAATCACGCAACAACTCTCGTTCAAGCTTAAACTCGCCTTGAACACTACTAATAAATACCTTAATAAAATTCATATAGATCTAACCTGTTGAAAATTGTAGCATTTCAAATGTAATTATAACACCATGATTGAATATTTTAAATATACTAATTATATAACAATTTATCAATAATGTTCCTATTCTTTTACAAATTAGTTCAATTACTGGGTGATCTCGGAATTATCGGAACTAATACAAGCCTTTGCTCTGGCGGCCAATTTGGGTGGTTTATCGTTCCATTGAGAACCTGCAATCAGCCTTGCCTCTATCGTTACCGTAGTTATCTTTGAGCCATTTGTGCATTGATGGGATCGGGATGCCATAGCGTCCATGTCCACACTTGTCAAGAATCCCTTGATCAAGTGCACATTCAAATAAATCCTTGGACTCTTTTTTAGAAAACCCACTCTTTTGAAGGCTAGCAATGACAGCCTCTTGAGTCGTAGTGCTATCAATGGAAACATCAAGGACAGATTGTGCTAATGCGATTCGTCCCCGCTCGTCAATATCGTGAGCCCTGCCATCGTAATACTTTAGGCGTAATTGGTCGCCTCGTGCCAGCACAGTCTCTAAGGAGGCATCGGTCATATCCCTGTTATTCGCCCGTAGATACTTAACTGCAGGTTTGACATAGGACATAATATGCTGAGGCCATCCATGCGTTCGCTCTGCGATCGCGTCAATCCATGTAGGTGTTGCGGGATTGCCACCTGTCACATGTGTTAGCCAATCTTTGATGACAGCACGTTCTGATGCAGGGCTCAAACGCCCAAGATATACCCTGCAATCGCCCTCAAATAGCGAAACACTAAACGTGTTTAGCGTGTGCTCTGTCGTCCCGAGTCCACCAGCGATGAACATAACCGATTTCCCTAAGTCCCCATTATGTATCTGTTTGAGAACACTAGCGGTAATGCCTTTCATCTCATCGGGCACAATCTTGGGCTTACCCAAGGATTGAGCCTCGTCTAAGATCAGGAGAAGAGGCTTTTTTTGTGCACTCAGAATTTTCAGGATCGTTTCTGCGGGGTGATCAAAGTCTATGCTAATGGTGGCACTGGCAGCATCCCCAACGCTAACCTCTGCACTCGCACCTGATATTTTAGGTAATATCTTTTTTAGGTTAAGGCGCCCAATGAGTTCGACAGGATTCCACAGAGCGTTGGGGAAGATATCTACGGCTTTCCATCCATTCTCACGTGCCTGTTTAGCAAGCACATCAATCAGTGCCGTCTTCCCTACACCTGGCGCTCCTTGTATCAAAAATGTGATACCATCCTTGAGTACTTTGGCATCATCAAGTATGATGCTGAAATCGTCTATGATTTCTTTACGTCCATGAAAAAAGTGGGCTGGTCCACGATCACGGGGACTGCGAGGTACAGGCTTGGAGTCTCTTCGCTTTGGGAACATGGGGTAAGAAGTATCCATCAGAAACAAGTTATACAACTCCGCGATCATTGATTAGTTCGCAATGAATGTATGCTGATGAGTGGAGTGACACACTTTCGTATCTTTATCACTATCTATAATTGTACGAAAATATCGTGACTTTTGAGATACCCTTCGCTTTGTACACTACTGATAAATACTTGAATAGAATTCATTTAGATCTAACCTGTTGTAAATTGAAGAATTTCAAATACTGTAACAATATCTATTGGTTGATGTAGTAAATATGCCACTATATGATCATTCCGAATTATGATCCATTCATTACACATTTACTATTGAGAATTAGATCGCTTTTACAAGCTCTAGTATCCACCATTTTTTTGTAAAGTTCAACCTGCGGATTATTGATTTTGCTTCAAATCCGATACAACTTCCCTGAATATATGAACCCCTTTGGAGAACTTGTGTGTTGAACTTAAGTATACAAATACTCATGCATGTACCACTTTTGATAGTTTTACGCATTTGTATTGCCTTGAACAAAATTCTCATCAAGGTTTTTCCAATAGCTTCGCGTTTTGGTAGAGATATTGTCCATTAGCACCTGAAACTTTTTTTAGAGTTGATCAAGGGGCTTCGTAAATTCCTCATCTGTCTGATTTAAATTCATCGCACATCAATCATGCCTGAAAATTTATCATTTATTGACCTCCAACCAGCGGAGATTATCAAGATCCCGCTAAGCATCCGAAAAAAAATGGAGAAAACTTTGGGGCCAGCGGATCCAGATTCTGGTGTATGGCGGTTGATTGGGGTTAAATCTGACAGTGACTTGATGCTCAGTTAGTTTTGTGTTACCTAAACTAGTAGCATTCTATGCTGATCGTTCATGTGCATTACACGAGCCGGAGATTGAGAAAATTCTTGAAATCATTCTTGAGGACATGCCCCACTTTACAATTGATGTAGATCTGCAAATTGAAAATGCTCAAATGCGAATGGAATATCTTTCTGAAACTGCACTTTTTACAGCTGAACAGATATATGAGATGTCTGGTACAACTGCTGAAAATCTCACAGAATCTGATTTGAATTGGGATGTCAATAAGAAAATTTTTTCAGTAACAAGGGGAGGTGTTCATCTATACCCTGCATTTCAGTTTGAGGATGGAGCACCTAAACCAATTATTCAGGAGATTTTAGATATCCTTCCTAATGAAATGTCATGTTGGCAGATTGCATTCTGGTTTGAGAGCATTAATGGTTGGCTTGATGATGCTAAGCCAAAAGACTGTTTGAACCAAAAAGAAGAAGTTCTCTACGCCGCACTGCAGATTGCTGAACCAGCAATAGGCTAGATTTATGGGTTCTTGTACTTCTTTTGAATTGATGTAAAGATTGATTCTTCTCCTTATTTTCGGGTTGGAAAAACTCTTGCTGAACGATCTTGAAATTCTTCACCTTGCTTTCTTTAATTTGAATCTTTTTCCCTTTTTCTCGGGCATTCATAGATTTTCCAGCGATCATATAGAGTCTTCCCTCATCTCAGCGGATTAATGATATGTCTGTGCGTCATCACAGCACGCTATTCACACATCCAAATGAGAACCAAATATTTAGATCTTACAATATGTACATGCGAATTCCAAAGTTCAGATATTTTCGGAATAAACACAATATGGGATCATGTACCCCACTTAAAGAAATTTGCAAGGAAACTAAATACACCGAGTGCAGTCAATGTCGCTACAATCCACATAAAAAACATTGAACTTAGTGTTCTGAGACTCCTTGATTGAATCAAGCTTTGTCTCAACAACATTCTTGAATGAGTCAAACTCAGACTTAAACGTTGATGCTGGCATTTCTTTTTGAATTTCTACAAGTTCAACGGTTTCCGACTCGGATAACTTCCCATTTTTCATCCACCTACGTAACAAGACAAAAGCTCTGGTAGGCAAGCTTTCAAAGGGTGATGAGTTGTTTTTTTCTTCCATGAGTCGAAATAATACGGTAGATTAGTATTGTTGTTTGACCAATCTCCATGCGAATACCTGGCTTGATATCAATCTATATGTTTCAGATAACTCTTGATCTGAATTTCTACCTTAGAAAGTTTTTGACTCGTCAATGTTCCCTGCCCCATCCATTAGCAACACAAAAATCCGCGAGTTCATAAATGCCTGTCTGATTTAACTCAAAGAATGACATTTTGTGGTATTTTTGGTTTCGGACTTGTTATTTTCTTGTATGATTCGCCTGAACATATTAGTTTGATCTTTAAATTCTTCATAACTTTCGTGAAAAGTATTCTTTTTCGTGAATTTCAATTTCAATCATGTCAAAAATTTCTGGTAAAATGACCCATCCTCCAGCTGCTGGTGCACGTCTTTTGATCAGAGACCAAGAGTGGGTTGTGCGCAAAGCTGACCGAACTCATGGTGATGATTATTTGATTCATGTCACTGGACTATCGGCATTGGTTCGTGATAGGGAGTGGTTATTCGTACGAAATCAAGAAAACATTCAGGAACTTGAACCTACCGAGACCACCTTTGTTATTGACGAGTCTCATAATTATGTTGCTACCCGCTTACATATTGAGTGCTTATTAAGAGATACTCCTCCGCCAGATAACAAACTCTATCTCGGCCATCATGCAGCAATGGATGAACTCCCCTATCAGCGTGAACCTGCGGTCATGGCTATTGAACGCCCCCGCCCCAGAATCATGATTGCTGATGGTACTGGACTTGGGAAGACATTGGAAGCTGGGATTTTGATTGCTGAATTGATCCGTAGAGGGCAAGGCAAACGAATCTTGGTGGTATCCTTGGCAAGTATGTTAACCCAATTTCAGAAGGAACTGTGGAGTCGTTTCTCCATCCCATTGGTGCGATTGGATTCCATTGGAATTCGTCAGATACGTGATCAGTTGCCCGCTGGTCACAATCCATTTCATCATTTTGATCGTGCCATTATTTCCATTGATACTCTAAAAAATGAAGCCACCTATAAAACGTTCTTAGAGAAGTCTAAATGGGATATCGTGGTCATTGATGAGGTTCAAAATGTCGCCAAGAAAAAATCTTCATCAGGGTCGCTTCGCCATAAACTTGCTAACATTCTTACTTCCAGATGCGACGCACTGATTATGCTCAGTGCAACTCCTCATGACGGGCATGCCGAAAGCTTTGCCAGCTTAATCCATATGTTGGATCCAACTGTCATTGCTGATGACCAGAACTATACCAAAGAAGATCTAAGTGGAAAGAATCTTTGGATCCGCAGATTCAAGAAAGATATTGACAAACAGACACACATCTTGAAGCGAAAAATCGTTAATTATGCTGTCAATGCATCAATGGAAGAAGAAGAAGTATTTTCTCTCATTTTAGACTCACATCACGAACAACTCTTGAAGAAAAGAGGCAGTGGCATGCTGTGGCGAACTACACTGGAAAAATCTATCCTATCTTCTCCTGCTGCTTGTCTGAAAACCGTGGATAACCGTATCAAAAAATTACAAAAGTCAGATCAACCAAGTGAAGATTTAAATCAGTGGTTTATTTTGAAAGATGCTCTTGAACAAATTCATCCTCAGCAGTTCTCGAAATATCAATTATTATTACGCACCATTGAGAATCTCAATTGGAATGGTGAAGATCCAAAAGATCGTCTTCTCATCTTCACCGAACGGATAGCAACACAGGAATTCTTGCGAGATCAATTAATCGATGATCTTGGACTCTCCGAGGATGCGGTTGTGGTGATGAACGGAAATCTTTCTGATGTTGATCAACAACAAATTGTTGACGATTTTGGTGCAGATCAATCGTCGGTTCGTCTCTTAATCTCCACCGATGTGGGATCCGAAGGTATCAACCTACATTATCATTGTCGACGATTAATTCACTTTGATATTCCATGGTCACCTATCCGATTACAACAACGCAATGGGCGTATTGATCGATATGGTCAAGAGCGAAACCCACAAATTTTCTATTTCATTACTGAAAGTGAGAATGAAGATTTCAAGGCTGATCAAAGGATCCTTGAAATCTTGATTGAAAAAGAATACCAAGCAAATCAAAACCTTGGAGATCCTGCACTGTTAATGAGACTCTTCAATATTGAAGACGAGGAGAAGGCAATTGCAAAGGTTATTGAAGAAAAACTCTCTAAAGAAGAGGCAGAACAAAACTTTAATCAGGGGAGTCAAGACAACAAATCCAGCCAACCAATTGATCCACTGACTGAACTGCTTAGTCAAATTCACTCAAGTAGTGAATCCATCAATGACACCGGTGAGCTTCCATCTCTTTTTGAATCGGATTATGCGTATGCTAAAGTAGCTTTGAATCACATCAAATCTCAGTATGCAAAAACTATCGGTCCTCAACTAAGGTTGAGCTTTAATGACGATAAAGATCAAATCATTGTGGTACCTACCAACAAACAGGCAAAGACAGCCCTTGAAAGTGTTATCAATCAGCTGCCCAAATCCGCACGCCCCGACCAAAGTCGCTTCGTGCTAACATCAAATTCAAAGGAAATGATGAAGGCCATTCGGAAATGCCGTGCGATGGAAAACACATGGCCCGATACGCATTATTTATGGCCTATACATCCAATCATGGGATGGATGACCGATAAGATTCGAATGTCATTTAAGCATATGCAAGCACCAGCCATTTTTCTCTCTGGCATGGATGCTGATACATTTTCGTATTTGATTACCGTACTCTGGCCCAACCGCAAAGGGGTAACGATTTTTCAGAAGTGGTATCTAGTGACAGGAAAAGCCTACGGAGATTTTGATGTTTCACCTTTTGAAACATCAGCAATCTATCGACAGTTGCATTCAAGTCTGAAGCATTCTAACAAACCGCAGTCATCTAATGAATTATTGTCTGTTGCTCAACACCGTCTCTCTGAGGCCATTCAAAAGACTAAACAGACTGCATCTGTGGAGCAAAATCTCTTTTATTCAAAACTCCAAGTTAAGCTTAACCAGCACATGACAGATCTGAAAGAACTTCAGTGGAAGCAGGAAGATCATATCCTTCAAAAATTTGAACAAGAGCGAGGAATTCGACAAATACTAGGCAGTAAAAAAGAGATCAAGTTAAAACAGGTTCAAGACAGATTCGCAGATTTCAAGGAATGGATTGAGAGTTCCATGACTATGGAGAATGATCCGTACATTCAGATTGTGGCCCTCATTTTAGCGGAGGATTCTCATGGCGTTTGATTTTACGGGTTTAGTCAACGGGAACGAGTTTTACCCAGATTATTACTGGCATTCCCGATTGCCAGAAAAGTTCAAGGAGTTTGAGAAACGGGTGAAGTCAGAAGACGAAAACTGGGGTTCTGGAAGTTCTACCCCCCCCATTTTTTATACAGTAAGCCTCTAGGTGGGGAGTATTTAGTCGCTAAAAACGAGTTTATTCGGGCTTCCTGGCTTGATCGTCAGGACATTCAACGTTTGTGGGTATCAAGGATACTTGAGATTCTTGGATATGAGCGAAACCCTCATCAGATTGAGCTGGGTACCAATGTATCTCTGCCCCTTTTAGGCGCCTTCACCTCCTTCAATAAACCCTATCTGTGGATTGTAGAAGCAGTGGATTTTTATAATAGTGGGAATGAACTCCTGTCACTTCCTGTATCCACTGACGGAGTGTTGCCTCTTCATAAGGTTGTTGACAAAATCTTTTTTGGCGATTCTGATCAGATTGATGGCCCCCCTCGCTGGATTCTTCTGACTGGGATAGATACTTGGATTTTGGTTGAGCGGGATAAGTGGGGAGATCAACGAATGCTCCGCTTCAACTGGGATGAACTTTATCGGCAGTTTCCTACGATTGATACTTGGAAGCTACTCACCATGCTACTGCATCAATCGTCGTTATGCCCAGAGGGAAGAGTGCCATTTCACGAGGAGCTTCAAGAAGATGCGGTGAAACATGCTTCTGGTGTGTCTGGATCACTCAAATATGCACTCCGTGAATCCATTGAATTACTGGGAAATGAGTACGTCCAAAGCCAAAGAGCCAAGGGATACACATGGGCAGCTATCCACCGTAAGGTTGAGCCACTGACTCTTGAATGCCTGTATTATATGTACAGGTTACTGTTTCTGTTTAATGTGGAAGCCCGCCCAGAGTTGGGCTATCTCCCGATGGATGCAGTCGCTTACAGAAATGGATACAGCCTTGAGAAACTCAGAGAGATTGAGATGGTCTCTCTGGATGAAAATGGAAGTGCTGAAGGCACCTTTTTTCACGAATCCATCAAGAAGCTCTTTGAGCTTGTCTACAAAGGGCATGATGAAACACTGTCTCAAACAGACATCTTTGAATCGGGCAGAAAGACCTTTGAGATTTCTCCGCTAAAATGCGACTTATTTGATCCTCAAAAAACATCCTTACTCAACACGGTAAACATCCCGAATCGGACTTGGCAGAAGATTATCCAGATGATGTCGTTGGAGCATGAGGAATTTCAAAAGAAAAGAAAGAAGAAAAAAAGCGGAGGGAGAGGACGTATTTCTTACCAGCATTTGACTGTGAATCATCTGGGAGCGGTCTATGAAGCTCTTCTGAGTTACAACGGATTCATTACAAAAGAAGATCTTTATGAAGTCAAAGTCGCTGGTGAAACCCCAGATATCTTGGATCCTGCTTACTTTGTGAATGAAGAGGCTCTGAAGGAACATTACGACATGGATGAGCGGGTTCTTGAAAAAAATGGAACCCTACGAAAATACCCTAAGGGAACGTTTATCTATCGTCTGACTGGTCGTGCCCGCGAGGAATCCGCATCGTACTATACTCCCGAGAGTTTGACGCAGTTGATTACTGAATTCACCTTAAAGGAAGTTCTCAGGGGGAAATCGGCGGATGACATTTTAGAACTCACAGTATGTGAGCCAGCCATGGGATCTGCTGCATTTTTGAACGAGGCGATCACCCAACTTGCTGAAGCCTACATGAGCGAAAAGACCAAAGAGTTGGGAGAAATACTTGATCCAGAACGCCGTAAGAAAGAGTTACAACGAGTGAAGATGTATCTGGCCGACAATAATGTATATGGCGTTGATCTGAACCCAACTGCAGTGAAATTGGGGGAGATTTCCATATGGCTCAACACTCTTGTTCCAGATGGCTTTGTTCCATGGTTTGGCAATCAACTGAAATGTGGCAACTCTCTTGTTGGTGCATGGAGGCGAGTCTATACAAAAAGGCAAATAGCGAACAAAAAGTGGTGGGAAACCGCACCAGATGATGTGCCTCTTTCAGATAATCGCACTGAGGGTACGATTTATCATTTTCTCCTTGGAGATGCTGGAATGGCCAACTACAACAATAAAGTCATTAAGGGCTTGGCTGGTGACAAAATTGCACAAATTAATGATTGGCGTAAATCCTTTATTGAACCCCATGACGAAGGAGAAATTGAGCATCTAATACATATCTCATCTATTATTGATACTCTCTGGAATGAGCATGTGAGAGATCTTCTCAGATTAGAGGAACTAACGACCGATTCATTTGATATTTATCCAAACTATGATGAGACCCGAAATAAGGGAGTTAATTCAGCATCACATACAAATACCAGAGCAAAGGAAGAATGGTTTGATAGGATTTTGAACCCAGAAGATGATAATACGAGTGCATATCAGAGATTGAAACTCGTCATGGATTACTGGTGTGCACTGTGGTACTGGCCGATAGATCAGGCAAACCTCTTACCTCATAGAGAAGAGTTTCTTAGTGATCTCACGGCAATCCTGTCTGGTAAGAAAGATGCGGTAGATCTCAATATGTATGCTGAACAGTTGGAGCGTGATACTTTGGGATACATAGATCTGGATTCCCTGATCCAGAACCGTGAAAGACTCCAAATCGTGAAGAAGTTGAGTGAAAAGTATTATTTTCATCATTGGCAACTAGAGTATGCGGATATTTTCAAAGTGAGAGGAGGCTTTGATATTGTTCTTGGAAATCCACCATGGCTAAAGCCTACTTTTGTAGAAAAGAATATAATCGGAGAAACAGATCCACAGTGTATCATCAAGAAATTGAGTGCTCAAAAGGTAGTAGAATTTCGAAAAATATGGTTGCCTGAAACTGGACATACAGAACATTACATCTCTTCTTACTCAGCAATTTCAGGACAATTAGGGTTTTTGAAATCACTACAAAACTATCCACTTTTGAAGGGAATGCAGACAAATCTATATAAACCCTTTATCTGCATGTCTTGGGCAATAAGTGCCAGAAATATCATTAATGCAGATCATGCGGGCACAGTAGGGCTTCTGCATCCTGATTCCATTTACGATGATGGAAAGGGAAAAAAACTCCGAAGAGAACTCTACCCCCGCCTCCGCTGGCGATTACAGTTTGAAAATGTGCTATATCTGTTTGAGGAGGTTGCAGCTGTTCTCAAATTCAGTATCAATGTTTATGGAAAATGCAATGAAGAAATCATCTTCAATACGATGGCGAATATATATTCTCCTATTACTGCTAAAAAATCTATAGATCACGATGGCTTGGGGACAGTCCCTGGCATTAAGACGCATGATGATCAATGGAATCTTGAAGGGCATAAACACAGGGTGATCCCAATCACTGAGACTGATCTTCATATCTATTCAAATCTCTATGATGAACCAGAAACTCCCCCTATTGAAGCTAGTCTCCCTTTTGTTCACTCTCGACAGTTGGTCAGCGTCTTGAACAAACTTAGTCAGACATCCAAGCGAATGCGACACCTGGAATACAAGATCACTGGTATGTGGCATGAAAGCGGTGCACAGAAAGATGGCACCATGCGAAGAGATACTCGATTCATTGAAAATCTAGGTGATTGGATTCTCTCTGGTCCACATATTTTTGTTGGTAATCCGTTTTTCCAGACACCTGATGAAGAATGTAAAACTAAAAATGCCTTTTCACGGCTTGACCTTATAACTCTGCCTGAAGACTATATTCCTCGAACTAACTATGTTCCTGACTGTGACCAGTATGAATATATCCGCAAAATTCCCAAAACGCCATGGGGTACTCTAATGACGGATGAATTCAGATTAGTTATGAGGGCAATGTTAAATCTAGGACAAGAACGTACTCTAATTCCAGCACTCCTCCCACCGTCAGCAGGCCATGTGAATGGCCTGCTGACGGTGGGAGGACATCATTCCATTGATCTACTACAAATCTTTACGAACATACTTTCAATAGTAACAGATTTGCTATTAAAAATCAGCGGTAAAGGTTATATCAATGTTTCTAATTTCTCTGCTATTCCATTCGTTTCTACCCCTCACGCTACAGTAATACGTGCTCTACGACTTTCATGTCTAACCAATCATTATTCTGAGATCTGGGAAAAACATATTTCATTGCCTCAATCAACTAAGGAATTTGACGCATTAAAATGGTCCAAATCAGATCAAAGACTGAAAGATGAATCATTCGAAACTATAGAGGGTACTTGGTCAAGGGGGGGAGCTCTCCGAACAGATTATGCCCGCCGCCAAGCCCTCCTCGAAATTGATGTCCTACATGCCCAGGCATTAGGTCTAACGCTTGACGATTTACTCACTCTCTATCGTATACAGTTTCCTATACTGCAGTCCTACGAGCGAGATACTTGGTATGACACCAAAGGGCGTACAGTTTTCTCTAAGAAAAATGGCGAAAGCCCAGTTCCAAGAAATAAATCCAGCAAAAAGTCCACCTTCGGGATCCATACTCCTACCCGATCCGTAACCAATATCTCCCTCGGTTGGAACGACATCAAAGATCTAAAAGAAGGAATCGTTACCTATACATTCATGGAAGATACCATTCCAGGTGGGCCGCGGGAACGTACCATTGAGTTCCATGCACCCTTTGATAGGTGCGACCGAGAAGAAGATTATCGTCAGGCTTGGGCATTTTTTGAAGAAGCCAAAGCGAACGGAACGCTGATATGATTCCCGCTATTGTTGGACGAGAAGTCCGTCAGACGATTGAAGACTATCTGCGGACAAGTTACAGGATTTCTACACCATCTCTGTATAATGCACTTGATGACTTCATTAAGCGAGGGGAAGCCTTCAAAGGAACCTACCTCTCGCTTGATCTTCCCTTTGAAAAAAGTCTGCGAACTGAACAACCATTTCCACACATCCCGCTAACCTACACTCCATATCTGCATCAAGAGCGGGCATTTGATCGGTTAACGGCTGAGCCACCCCAACCTACCATTGTAGCAACAGGTACGGGTTCTGGAAAAACCGAAGCGTTTCTACTTCCGATTTTGGATTACTGTCGGATGGTTGTAGGCCAATCAGGGATCAAGGCAATTCTGATCTATCCCATGAATGCCCTAGCAACAGATCAGGCCAAGCGAGTCGCACAAATCATCTATAATACTCCCAGTCTACGAGGGAATGTAACTGCGGGCTTGTATATCGGAGATATGACAAACTGTTCACCCAAGCAAATGACCGAATCCAGCATCATCACCGATCATAATGCATTACGGGAATCACCACCCGATCTGCTGTTGACGAATTACAAGATGCTGGATTACTTGATGATCCGACCGAAAGACAAACCACTATGGGAAAAGAATCATCCTGATACCTTACGCTTTCTGGTTGTAGATGAACTCCATACTTTTGATGGTGCACAGGGAACGGATCTGGCCTGCCTGTTACGAAGATTAAAAGCCCGCCTGAATCCAAAACATTTGTGTCCGATTGGCACCTCTGCAACACTTGGAAGCGGATCTACCGAAGACCTTAGAAATTATGCCAGTAAGATTTTTGATGCCGAGTTTGGGGAGGAATCCATCATTACCGAACAGCGGCGAGATGCTGGAATATTTCTCATGGAAACTCTCAGTAGTTACTTTTCTATCCCAGTAAATGTGACTCCCCCAGATCGCTTCAATTCCATTGAATCTTATATTCAGTCGCAGTTCAATTCTTGGTTTGATCAAGATATCTCTCTTGATGAGATTGTTCAGAATTCATGGAGGATCAAGCTTGGCACAATGCTCAGAAAGCATAGTGTTTTTCAGAATCTGATCAAGATTGTTCACCTTCATGATGTGCCCTTGACTTCCGACGTGTCACATGAACTCTTTAGGTCATTCGAGTCTGAGAATGATCAGACTGGGTCCTCATTATTGGAGAGTTTTCTGTCTTTGATCAGTTATGCACTTGCCCCAACCTATGAAAACGAGAATAACCCAGCACCTCTGCTGGATGTGCGGATACAACTATGGATGCGTGAACTTCGAAGAATGGTTGTCTCGGTATGCGATTCCCCAACTATGGTTTGGAGTGCAGATCTTGGCCATCAAGAAGCCCCTCACTATCTACCCATCGCTTCCTGTATCAAGTGCGGATCCGCAGGATGGGTTTCAACGCAGACTGTGACTGAAGATTCACTCAATACAAACCTGAATGAGATCTATAAGACGTTTACTGGAAAGAAACCTGAACTCAACCTTAAACTCCTTTACCCAGTTCCAAATCCAGATTCCAAAGATCATACAGAAATAAAGAAACTTTGCACAAATTGCCTACATATCCATCCCTACAGAACTCAAACCTGCAACGTATGTCAACAAGAAAACACACTCATCAATGTCCACATTCCCACCCTTACCTTCACGAATGATAAACCTAACTGCCCACACTGTGGTGAACGTAATCAACCTGCAATTTTTGGAGCACGAGGTTCGGGGCTACTATCAGCTGCACTTGGAAAAGTATTTGCATCTAAATATAATCAGGACAAGAAAGCACTTGCTTTCTCGGACTCTGTTCAAGATGCTGCACATCGTGCCGGCTACTTTGAAGCACGTACCTATTCATTCAGTATCCGAACTGCACTTCTCCAGTACATCCAATCTCTGAAAGAGCCACATAGTATTCAATCTATTGCTGATGGTCTCACCAATTCACAACGAACCCAACTTGGAGATTCAAATTTTGTAGGAACATTCATTGCTCCCAATATGACTTGGATGGATGACTATCAAACAATGGTCAATACTGGAAATCTCTCAGATAAGTCAAATCTGCCTTCAAATGTCGAAAACCGCCTCAGATGGGAAATCTTTGATAACCTCGGTTTACGTGCCAGAAGAGGCCGAACTCTGGAAAAAACTCTATCTGCGGCTGTATCCATGGATGAAAATCTACTCAATCAATGGGTAGGGAATATTCTAGGCGATCTTCGTGCTGAATATGCTGGGTTGGAAGAGTTATCTGAATTCCAATTAAAACAGTTTTTGGTCGGACTGATCTACCGCCTAAGAACTAGTGGAGGGATTATGCTCCCTGAACTGGATGCGTATATCAATAATCTTGGAGGACGCCCATATACAATCAGTGAGAAGCATATTAATTGGATGCCTCGCTATAAACCCAACGGACCGCGTCACCAATTTTTGTCTTCTGGACCAGCAAAAAACTTCTTACCATTAACAGGAACCAGAGTCAACTCTTGGGTGCAATCCTTTGCGAATCAATCCTTATTCAAGAACAAAGTGACTGCAGGAGCTGAGGCCGCGATACTACAAATCATTGACAATGCACCTCCCAATCTTCTACAATTAAATACTTCAAATAAGAAAGGAATCAAGATTTGGGGAATTCAACCCTCAGCAATGATCGTTACTACCAATGTATCTCTATTTACCTGTAAGACTTGTTCCTATGCTGTCACTGTTTCAAAATCAGAAGAAAAGATTTGGCAGGGGATGCCGTGCATTCAACATAAGTGCGGTGGGTTTTTGGAGCAAAATGTTGATCAGAAATATGAAATCGACTACTATCGTGAACTATATGGCTCTGGAGATGTCCATCGATTTGTCCCCAGAGAACATACCGCACTCCTTTCTCATGAACAACGAGAAGAAATTGAAATCAACTTTATGCGAGACGATCAAAATCCGTGGGATCCAAACATTGTCTCATGTACTCCTACCCTTGAACTTGGAATTGATATTGGAGATCTATCCACTGTATTCCTATGCAGTATTCCACCGTCACAATCAAACTATCTCCAACGAATTGGACGTTCTGGGCGAAAATATGGAAATTCTTTCTGCTTTTCTATGGCCACCCATAAGCCTCATGATCTGTATTTCTTTGCAGAACCTTATCAAATGATTGCTGGAGATGTGCAATCACCGGGTGTATTTTTGAGGGCTCCAGGCGTTCTCCGACGACAGATGGCTGCGTTTAGTTTCGATAAATGGATCATGGATTCTCAACATATCAAAATTCCCAATAATTTACGAACTGTTCTTAGTGCCCTTGATCAAGAATCCAATGATATATTTCCATGGAATTGGCTGGCGTATGTGGAAGCCAATGCAGATCAGCTAGCAAAGGCCTTTTACGACATGTTTGAGGATCAAAATAATGATGAAATTCTTCTTTGGGCAAAACATTTCTTCAGCCCTGATCAAAGCAAATTCCCGCAACTTCGGAGTACCGTCTTAAAGGAACTCTACACTAAGAACGATATGCGTAAAGATCTCAATAATCATATCCAAATTGTAACTCTGCGTATTAATGACCTTAAGAATGCACCAAAAGATGAGAACTATGACGATGATCTTAATAGGCTTAAATCTCACCGAAGAGGTCTAATTGCAATGCGATCCCATACGACCAAATCAAATGTATTCAATTATCTATCAGATTCTGGTATTCTTCCAAATTATTCTTTTCCTCAGAGTAGTGCAACACTGAATTCTACAATCTTACCAAGTAGAGACAAAACTCAGAGAAAAAACTTATCCGAATCATTTGAACGCCCTGGATATCAAGCCATCCGAGAATTTGCTCCGGGTAATCATTTCTATGCCAATCGTAAGAAAGTTCAAATTGGAGGTATCCCACCAATTAAAGATCAACTGAGGACATGGCGTTTCTGTGCCGATTGTTCGTGGCATGAACTTGAATCGGACCCATCATCCCAATGTTGTCCTAAATGTGGATCTAATTCGTGGGGTGACAATGGACAGACCTTGAAGCTTGTACGCCTTTCTGAAGTCCGATCAACAACGTTTGAAAGGAGCTGTCGGATTGATGATAGCCAAGATGAAAGAGAAAGAGAAAACTTTGTGATCAAACATCATGCAAAATTCAATGATACTGATATTCGAATTGCATTTAAGTCAGAATCCAGTGGAATTTCCTTTGGTTTTGAATTTATCGAAAAATGTCAGTTCACGTTTTTTAATCATGGGCCAAACAATTCCGATGAATATAATGAGATGAGCATTGCAGGTCGGGAGATAAAAGTCAGCAGCTTCCATATTTGCAGAGAATGCGGAAAAGCAAAACTTCCTGGGAATCAATCTAGCCATGAGTTCTACTGCAAGCATTATGGAAAAGACAACGCCCCCAGAGATCCCCTCTCATTATATCATGATTTTGAATCAGAAGCAATTCGAATCCTTCTGCCTATTGCAGAAACGGATATGAATACAGTATATGGAGAATCATTCTCCGCCGCCTTAATGATGGGACTCAAGGAATACTTCAAAGGGAAAGTAGACCATCTTGAAACCCTAATTCAAGACGAACCTATACAAAATGAGCCCATGCAACGCAGTTTCATTTACCTCTATGATACTGTTCCTGGAGGGACTGGGCACTTGCAAGGATTACTCAATGACTCGACCATCATTGATGATGTCTTCGTCCCCGCACTAAAGAAATTACAAGATTGTACATGTAAAGAAGATCCTTCAAAAGATGGATGTTACAAATGCATCTTTGCATATCGGAACTCTTTCACCAGAGGGTCTATATCCAGAAAAGAAGCCATCCATATTCTGGAAATGATCCTTGAGAAAGGTGCCATATTGGAGAAAACGAAAAGCACCGAAGATATAGATCTTAATCCCTTGATTGAAAGTATACTTGAAGAACGCTTTATCAAACATCTCACTCAATGGAAAGGAGCAACCTTAACCACGCAGTACAAAGGCAAAGGAAAATCCTATCAACTCACCATTGACGATCAAACTTGGATCATTGAATGTCAAGCACTCTTGGAGCGTAAACACGGAGTCTGCATTCCATCAAAACCTGATTTTTTGCTTACTCCCGAATCAGGAGGATCGGATTCTCTCCCCGTAGCTGTCTTCATGGATGGCTTTACATACCACCATGATCGATTAGCAGATGATACCCTCAAGCGTATGGCAATCCTTCAATCAGAAAGATACCTTGTTTGGTCTCTCACTTGGGATGATATGACAAAAGAGCATCATAAAATTCAAGCGGCCTTCCCGTTATTTCCAAAAGAATTGGCCTCCCACTTTCCAAAATTTATCAGATATGTTGAATCCAAACACAATGACTTCAGTGTGCAAGAAAAAAATCAGAATTCTGGAAGTTTTGCACTCCTTATGGGATATCTCACGGATCCAGATGCCAATAAATGGCGATCTCTTGCCTATTGCCACGGAGTTCTAAATGTAACTGAGCAATCCTCTTGGAAAAACCTTAGAACCAGTATTCCCGATTGGTTTCTTGATGATTATTTTTCTCGTAGTGATTCTGAGACAGGTGCATTCTGGGTAGTTGATGAACATGAACTACACTCCGCCTGCATCGCCGTCAATCTTCTTGATAGTTCAAAAACCAATCCTGAGAAGTTAAGAGCATTAGTCTACCTTGACGATAGTGCACATTCCGATCCATCCTTCCAACCAATTTGGAATGGATTCCTTCGTGCAATGAACCTACTCCAATTCGTAAATTTTTATACTGGATTTTTCTGCGCATCTGGACTCAATGACCCTGAACACTATGATGACTTGATTCAGCAAGATAAGCCTGAAATACCATCGTATGAATGGAGCCAAGCACTTGAAGAATCGCAAGGCAAACCCCATGATCCAGTTCTTGTTACCCTCATGAATGATAACGCACCTGCCCCTGAAATCGGTTTTGAAATCACCGATTCTAAGAGCAAAATCATCACCACTGCCGAAATTGCATGGCCCATAGATAAAGTAGCATTCCTTTATGAAGAATGCTGGGAAGACCAGGACGATTGTGAGCGTGAAGGATGGGTATGCCTTAAGATTGAGAATCTCACCGTAGATGATGCTGAAACAATTCTTGCACTCCTGAAATCATGAATGTTGATCTGCGACTTACGAGTACATTCTGGGCGGCCGCTGATAAGCTACCTTCCGTTCAAAAATCAAAAATCATCAAATTTATCCGTCAGTACCCCGAGAATCCACGATCCAGTGGGTTCAACTTTGAGAAAATCAAACTGGGGAATACCGATAAAATGCGCTCGTTACGGCTTGATCAAAAATATCGGATCATTGCCCATCAGGAAAAAGTCAATAACACCGTGATCTGTTTGCATGTTGATGTTCATAATGCAGCATATCAATGGGCACGAACACACAGGTTTGAGAAAAATGAACACACAGGTGTCTATCAAACCATTTTGATCACGGAATCATCCGATGTCAAAAAGAATAATCCTACCTCACAGACGCAGCTTTTTCACGAATTTCGAGATCGTCAATTATTATCTCTTGGGGTACCCAAAGAGCAACTGTCGATGGTACGAAGCTTAGAAACGGTGGATGACTTAAATGATCATGTACATCTTCTACCCGATGATGTCTGGGTCATTCTCAGCGATCTTGCCTCTGGAGTCTCTTACGTAGATCTCCTCCGAGAAATTACCGAACATGCCCAGAAATTCAAGGACCAAACAGAACTTGAACACCCCGAAAACAAACGCCAATTCGTCACCATTACCGATGAAGATCTTCAGAAAATGATGGATGCTCCGCTTTCAGAGTGGAGGATCTATCTTCATCCCTCTCAAGAACGAATCGTTAAAATGAACGCCAATGGCCCCATCCGTGTTTTGGGAGGAGCGGGAACTGGAAAAACGGTCGTAGCCATGCATCGGGCTCACTATCTGGCCAGAGAAATCTTCACGGATCAAAACGATCACATCTTATTTTTGGTCTTCAACAGTAACTTGGCAGCTGATATCTCGGCTAATCTGAAAAAGATGTGTTCACCAGATATCTTTTCACGCATTCATGTTGACAATGTGGATTCATGGGTTGTGGAGCAAGCCAAGAGACATGGAATTCCCCATCAAATGAGTTATTTTTCTTCAAAACAAAATCTTGTCCAACATGCGTGGGGCATGGCCATAGATAGCATGGATGATCTCCCCTTCTCGGAGCATTTTATTCGTGATGAGTTTGATGCTGTGGTTGCTGCTGAGGGACTCCAGACCATTGATCAGTACCTTCGTGCTTCCCGCCGCGGTCGGGGAAAACGGTTAACCAGATCGTCACGCCGTCAACTCTGGAAAGTCTTTGAAGCGTATCGTATTGAACTCAAAGAACATGGTATTACTGAACCCTCCGATGTGAAATATCAACTCTTGGACATTTTTAAGAATGAACCTGCTCAATACCGAAGCGTCATCGTAGATGAAGCACAAGATATGGGAATGGCAACTCTGAAAATGATCCGTGCAATCTTATCCGAACAACCCAACGATCTATTACTGGCAGGTGATGCCCACCAACGAATCTATGGAAGACAAGTGATTTTATCTCGGTGTGGTATTAACATTCGCGGACGAGGACGAAGACTTCGAATCAACTATCGTACTCCCGAATGCGTACGTAACTGGGCCATTGGTGTCCTCAAGGGAGTTCCTTATGACGATCTGGACGGACATGCGGATACAATTCATGGATATACATCCTTAATTCAAGGAGAAACTCCCCCTGCAATCCATCACTACCCAACCAAACCAGAGGAACAGGAATCCATCATTGCTTATATCAATACTCTGGCCAGTGATGATCCACTTCATCACATATGCCTTGTTGCACCATCGCAAGTGGCGATCAGTCGATATGAAGGGGCCCTCACTGCAAGTGGAATTGCCGTACATATCCTAAAAAAGAACAACGATAATCCATCAATACCTGGGGTTCGCCTTGCGACGATGCATCGGGTCAAAGGGCTGGAATACGATCATATCATTATAGCCAGTGCCAACCAAGATTTACTTCCCAATGTGAATGCCCTACGACTGGTAGAAGACAACATCGAAAAACAAGAGATCCATCGTAAAGCACGATCACTGCTTTATGTCGCCTGTACCCGTGCAAGAAAATCTCTATTTATTTCCAGTTTCGGAAAACAAAGTACTCTGGTAAAACCATAATGTCAACGTTTTGTGAGAGCATCTCAAATAAACATCTCACCCATTGAATATGACGATTTGAGAAGGAATAATACGTGTGACTGGTAAATCAATCAACTGGAAATGGATACCTCATACAGATCTAATAGGGTAATTTCGCCTTTATCAAGAACTGCACTTTGTAGAAAAAGCTAGAGCCTCCGAAGAAGCCCTGCACCCTACGGTCGAAGCCGTAGGGGGAGTTGTAAAAATGATACACAAGGGATGTCAATAATAATGAACCATCACCTATTTTTTATTTGGAAGTACCGATGATCATACATTTATCCATAGAGATAGGATATATGATTGATGTTCTTTTTCCCTAATCATGAATCGTGACGAAAAACTATGTCAGGTAGATTTTAAGGCCAATGACGGGCTCAACCCTTTTTAAGAAAATGTCATTGTCAAAAATACTCCATTGATCAAACCAATTCTATCGGAATTTAATTCTTTTCTGTGTTATCGTAAACCAAATCAACGATCATGGAACCATCTGCCCTATGATACATTTAAGGTATATTAGATACTCTACTACTTTGATCGCATGGAGATGTATTTCCACACAGTGGGATCACAATCTATCCTATTTTCATAATGTGCTAAGGACTCTAATGAAGCCTATGTGTACCTATACTCTCGGGGATTCAATTCCTATACTCTTGATCAATGATGCCTACATGCTGAAGACTCCGATTCTACTTCAAGAGCAAATCCATTACTTCTTGCGATTGATTGAGTGTATAGATATCCAATATTCATTCAGACTCCCCTACTCTATAAATTGATACGTATATCAGCCCCCTAATATTACTTCTTTGATGAATACAATCAGAATGGACAAATATCTCCTTATGACACATTTTCTTCTTCCCCACTTGCAATATGATCTAAAATCATGCATTGACGCTATCAAGAAACATAAACATGATTTCTTTTCCTAAGCCATCCACCATCAAAGTGCATCACTATTCTAATGAATCCTTCCGTCTCTCCATCCTACCTACCAAAACAGTCCAGCCCATGCGATATTTGTACTGGTTGTAGGTTCCACTGGATGAATCTGAATTATTAAGGTATTACACATGAACAATCATCTCTACGTCGCACGGACTGCCCTTATTGTTGCCCTTGGTGGGTTCCTCATGGGGTTTGACGCATCCGTTATCTCAGGGGTCGTTGGCTTTATTGAAGTGGAATTTGATCTATCCAGTTTAGAACTCGGATGGGCCGTGAGCTCACTTACGCTCAGCTCTACGCTCGCTATGATGGTGTCTGGTCCCCTTAGTAATCGAATCGGTAGACGTACAGTCCTGTATTGGGCCGCTGTTCTATATGCCATTTCAGCGATCGGATCGGCCCTGGCTCCCTCCTACCTGCTCTTGGTGATTGCCCGTATGATTGGCGGACTTGGTGTCGGTGCTTCCCTGATCATTGCACCGATGTATATCGCCGAAATCTCACCACCACGTCTTCGGGGACGTATGGTGTCGTTCAACCAACTCAATATTGTGATTGGCATCTCGGTTGCCTTCTTTACTAATTATGTGATCCTAGAACTTGGTGATAACCCTTCCACTTGGGCTCAATCGTTACAATTCGGTCCCTATAACTGGCGGTGGATGCTCGGACTGGAAACCCTGCCAGCAGTCGTTTATTTCTGTGCACTCTTTGCCGTTCCCGAGAGTCCTCGTTGGCTAGTGATGAAAGGCCGTGTCCGCGAAGGCTTAGAGATCATGACGCGTGCAAGTGGTGCTAACGAAGCCGAAAAAGATTTACAGGCCGTCCAATCCAGCCTTGAAGCGGATGCTACTAAAGATCAAGTTGGATTCTCTTCATTGTTTGCTCCCGCTCTGAAACTCGCACTCCTGATTGGTATCGTGATTGCCGTCGTCCAGCAAATTACTGGAATCAATGCGGTTTTCTTCTATGCACCCATGATTTTTGAACAGTCTGGGATTGGAACGAATGCCTCATTTATGCAAGCCATCCTTGTTGGACTTGTGAATCTTGTCTTTACTGTTTTGGCGATTGCCCTCATTGATCGTATCGGTCGCAAACCTCTTCTGGTTGTTGGACTATCTGGGATTACTATCGCTATGGCGGTTCTTGCTTATGGATTTTATAGTGCTTCGTACACACTTCCCTCAAGCGGTGTACTCCCACCAGCGATTAGTATAGAATCTCTGCAGGGCATCCTTGACGTTACCTTTCATTCAGATGTGTCTTTCAAACAAGCTTTGCAAGAGGCACTGGGCCCAGCGATGGCACGTCAATATGAATCACAATTGATCGCAGCTGCCATCAGCATGAATCCACTCTTGATTCTTTCTGGAATTTTAGGGTTTGTTGCTTCGTTTGCAATTTCTCTCGGTCCCGTCATGTGGGTTCTTTTCTCCGAACTCTTCCCTAACCGAGTCCGGGCATTAGCCATCTCCTTTGTTGGACTCATCAACTCTGCTGTTAGCTTTACCGTCCAACTCATTTTCCCATGGGAACTGGCCAATCTTGGAAGTGCAACCACATTTCTGCTCTATGGAATCATGGCCGCCATTGGACTTCTCTTCGTCATCCGAGTCCTTCCAGAAACAAAAGGACGTTCTCTTGAATCACTGGAATTATTCCTTGCTCAAAAGTCCTCGGATAAACCCTCTTAACATGAATCGCTTCGCCTATATCAGTTCATTTTTAGCTTTGATCATCATTAGTGGGGCTACTTTCCTTGTACATCTTGATGATCATGAACCTGCCCATGTCGAAATCATCCATGAAAATGGACGATATCAACTTTACAAGGATGGCGAGCCCTTCTATATACATGGTGCTGGATTGGAATTTGGTGATATTGAAGCCTTGGCCTCTCATGGAGCCAATTCATTTCGTACTTGGCGAACCGATAATGGCCGAGATACAGGAATGGAAATCCTTGATCAAGCCCACGAACATGGACTGATGGTTACAATGGGTATTGAAATTGCCCGTGAACGCCCCGGTTCTGGCCGTGGAGTTTTTAATTTTGATTACAGTGACTCAGCTGCGGTTGCTGATCAATTGCATCGTGTCCGTGAGGAAGTTCTCATGTATAAAGATCATCCCGCACTGCTGATGTGGGGGATCGGCAACGAGTTGAATCTCGGAGCATCCAATCCTATGGTCTGGGATGCCGTCAATGACATTGCAAAAATGATCCATGAGGTAGATGGGAATCATCCCACTCTGACCATGTTGGCAGGGATACACCCCGAACTGATTCAGCAGATCAAAACCCGAGCACCAGACCTTGATCTGCTTGGCATTCAAATGTATGCTGACATCGTGAATCTACCCCGTTATTTGAAAGAATCTGAATGGGATGGCCCCTATGTTGTCACCGAATGGGGAGCGACAGGGCACTGGGAAGTGCAAACCACCTCTTGGGGAGCACCCTTAGAAAACAACTCCACCGCCAAGGCGGACTGGTACAGCCGTCGACACGACATCGCCATCGCTTCCGATACCACTCAATGCATTGGGTCTTATGTATTTCTTTGGGGGCAAAAGCAAGAACGCACCCCAACATGGTATGGTATGTTCATGCCCGATGGAGAAAAAACGGCTGCTGTGGATGTGATGGAGTATACATGGACGGGAACATGGCCTGCCAACCTCTCGCCTGCCATTGAATCCTTTACTCTCAATGAACTGGAAGCTACATCCAATATAGAATTAGCCCCTGGATTCAGCATGGCCAGTACAGTCATTGCGACCGATCCAGATGATGATCCCCTTACCTATCATTGGAGTGTCCATCAAGAGGCAACTGAAGTAGGACATGGAGGAGATGATGAGTCCGAACCCCCACTGATCCCTGATCTTTTTACTGAGATCAATGATGGAGTGGTAACCTTAAACGCGCCTTCTGAGCCTGGCGCATATCGATTATTTGTACATATTACCGATGGCAATGGAAGCGCGGCGCACGCCAACATCCCGTTCTACGTCACCCGATAGTGACTTTCAGGGAATTTTTTCAGGGTTCACTAGACTGTACCCTTCTACGAATGTATGCACCGGTCATTTAGTTGAGCGGTTTGGAGAATCCTGGTATGGAATCTCACATTACGACCAGATCAAACCTTTCTTGATTACTCTCGCCAGTGTTGGTAATCACTGGATGTTTGTGTCTAGCACGGGTGCACTCACCGCTGGACGTCAAAATGTAGACCACGCTCTTTTTCCGTATGTCACCGACGATCAACTCCACACTGCTACGCCCCATACTGGAAGTGTCACACTGGTTCGGATTGATCGATCAAACCGTACGTTATTATGGGAACCATTCAGCCCCAGACATCAGGGCGTGTATCGCATTGAGCGAAGTATCTTTAAGAATGCAACGGGCAATAAGGTCTTGTTTGAAGAGTTCAATCGTGATCTGAGCCTACGATTTTCATATAGTTGGCAGTGTGTAAATGAGTATGGCTTTGTTCGCCGCTCCCAGATTGAGAGTACTTGGCATCTACCTCTACGGATTACTATCCTTGATGGAATCACGAACATACTGCCCTCTGGGGTCAGTGCTGAACTCCATCGTTCACGAAGCACCTTAGTGGATGCTTATAAAGTGAACGAACTGGAAAAACAGGTAGGCGTGTACTCTCTGAGTTCTCTGATTGGTGATCACCCCGTACCCGAAGAAGCCCTTCGGGCAACATTGGTGTGGCAGCATGGACCAAGGCCCAGTGCTATTCTGCTCTCTTTGGATCAACTGGATGCATTTCGGGAAGCCCATTCCTTAGGTACTGAACATTCCATGCACGGGCGAAAAGGTGCTTATCTCGTTGAGCGTAGCCTACGGTTAACTGAAGAACGTGCCACGACTTGGGATATTATTGCAGACATTGATCAGGATACGGGAGATCTTTTTGATTTGAATGCTGAACTGGAAGATACCGCTAAGATCATGCGTAGCCTCCGGAAAGAAGAGAAAAACGACACCTTACAGTTACAATCGCTCATCGCAGGTGCTGATGGACTCCAGAAGACTTCCCAGACCGTTCACGACTTGCGCCATTATTCCAATACACTCTTTAATGCAATGCGCGGGGGAATCCCGCTTAGTGGATACACCGCTGAGAAGCAGGATCTGATCCGATTTATTGAGCAACGACATCGTGAACTGGCCTCCTCCACCTATTTGGAGTCTCTCCCTGCTACCTTTGATGCAACGCATCTTACACCCCCCGAGGATCCCCAACTTCATCGGCTCCTATCTGAATATCTACCACTTGCATACAGTCGAAGACACGGTGATCCAAGCCGTCCCTGGAATGCTTTTGAAATCCATACCCATGACGATCAAGGAAATGTAATCTTAGATTACTCTGGCAACTGGCGTGACCTGTTCCAGAATTGGGAGGCACTTGGAAAATCATTTCCCCGCTATTATCCAGCAATGCTGGCGACCTTCGTCAATGCATCCACCGCCGACGGATACAACCCCTATCGGATTGGGCGTAAAGGATTGGATTGGGAAATTCCCGATGAATCTGATCCGTGGGCATCCATCGGATACTGGGGCGATCACCAACTCATTTACTTGCTCTGCCTCCTTGAAAATGTGGATGCACATGATCCGCATCGGCTTGTTGAGATGATGCACCTGCGTATGTTCAGTTATGCACAGGTCCCCTATCGCCTCAAAACACATGATCAAATTCTTGCAGACCCAAAACACTCTGTAGAATTTGATTGGGATTTGCATCATCAGATCTTAGAACGCGTCGAAACCACTGGTGAAGATGGTCGACTCCTACCCAGTCAAGACGGAAGTCCTATCTTGGTAACGCTTGGTGAAAAATTACTAGTCCCTGCCCTTACAAAACTAAGTGCCATGGTGCCAGGGGCTGGAATCTGGTTGAATACACAACGCCCCGAATGGAATGACGCAAACAATGCACTGGCTGGCTGGGGTTGCTCTATCGTTACTCTTTTTCATCTCCATCGGTATCTGCAATTTCTACGCACTCTCTACCAACCCACCAAAGCAAGCTCATTTGAATTTTCATCTGGAATTGTAACATGGATGAAAGATGTCCACAGAGCCCTGACCGAGTGTCGGAACGTATCTACATCGTCAAGCCGGCTTAAAGCGATGAATGCACTGGGGGAAGCTGCATCTCATTACCGAACACAACTCTACACCCATGGGCTTGAACAGAAAACGACATCTGTTGAATCGGTGTTCCTTCAAAAATTTTGTTCCCTTGCATTGACCATCATACAGAAGACCCTACATCAAGTCTTCAGAGAAGATGGCCTTGTTCATAGTTATAATATGCTTCATCCAACGGATAAAGCAATGGATGTAGTTGCCTTACAGTTGATGTTGGAAGGTCAGGTTGCTGCTCTTGGGTCTCACTCCCTTACCACTCCTCAAGCCATTGCGCTTCTCAATGCACTGAAAGACAGTTCGTTATATAGCCAACATCATGGCAGTTATCTTCTTTATGCAGATCAACGACTCGCACATTTCAGTGAGCGTAATCAAATCCCTCCGAATGAAGTCGTTCGGGTTT
This sequence comes from Bacteroidota bacterium, assembly GCA_026708685.1. Taxonomy (GTDB): domain Bacteria; phylum Bacteroidota; class Rhodothermia; order Rhodothermales; family Bin80; genus Bin80. The sequence goes on along the minus strand of JAPOUL010000130.1, from coordinate 3,218 downwards.
CCATCGTCAGGAAACTGGTGAAAAAGGGAGACAAACGCCTCATCACCCGAAGTGCTAATGGATATTTTCACTTCAGCCCAGCACTCATCAATGCCACTGCACTTGAAGACACTCTGGATACCCTTCAAAGTGAAGGCTATAAAATTTCTGAAGAGAATCGAACTCGCATTATAGAACTGTATGAAAAAACATTTCAGCACGCCTCATTTACGGGTCGGTCTGGACGTTTTTTCAAGTATGAAGGGCTTGGTTGTGTTTACTGGCACATCGTTTCGAAGCTTCTTTTAGCGGTACAGAGTGCCTTTTGGCAAGCGGTGGATTCAAATGCTCCCGAAACCTCTCGTAAGATCCTGCTCCGCCATTACTATGATATTCGTAATGGCTTGGGTGCTGCACAAACTCCTGCAAAGTATGGAGCCTTTCCCCAAGATGCCTACTCGCATACCCCTAAATGGGGAGGAGCACAACAGCCTGGTCTTACTGGTCAGGTCAAAGAGGATATGCTCTCCCGCTTGGGAGAGCTAGGGATCCGTATTACCGATGGATTCATACGGATTCATCCAGCCCTGTTACGAAAATCAGAATTCTTACAGAAACCTGAAGAATTCAAATGGTATGACCTCAACGGTGAGCTTAAATCCATACAGCTCTATGAAGGACAGCTTGCATTCACCTACTGTCAGGTTCTTTTTGTGTACCACATTTCATCCGAACCCCTTCTGAAAATCCGTGGCTCCTATGAAATGGAGCGTCCCGATTTAGTGTTTTCATATGAAGAGAGTGCCGACATCTTTGGACGTACAGGATCAATCACTCGCGTTGATGTCTTCTTGCATCCGTGGAACCCCTAATCATTGCAGGATCTCATCACTAAGAAGTCCATTGTGATCGCAGGACTCTGTCTCTTGATTAGTCTACCCTACTGATTTTACCAACGAAAAGAGGGAGTTCACCTTTGTGATGCATTTCTATCCTTGGATTCCTTTTCATTCTTCCATTCTTTGGATTCTTGAGAACGGTATTTTCTTGGGTTCAATCACGAATTGTGTGGGTAGAGATCCAGACATCTTCAAGTACTTGACTGCCTGAGTTCCTACTGATTCTATCATCAAAAACCCATGAATCATTTAGTGTTTGGATTTCTTCGTAAATCTTGGCTATTGACATTACTCCTACTGGGGGTAATGTTTGCTGGTTTTGTTCTCATCATGGATCGTAATCCCTCTGAGATGGAACTCATTCTCCAAGATCCTCTGCAATTTGATGCACCTTCTGATCAATGTGAAAGCGAAATATGTACCTCTCTGGTGAGTCTCATTGACCATGCCGAAGAATCCATTGATTTTGCTGTCTATGGTGCTCGGATGCAAACCGATATCTTAGATGCTCTGCTACATGCACAAGATCGGGGTATCATGATCCGTGGGTATGTTGATAAAGATGCCAATAACGAAAACTACTACACCTCAACAGAGGATTGGATGGACCAGATACCAACGATTCGTGATGACTATCAACGAGAGACTCAATGTCATTCGGACAACTTTGGTACACCACCCTGCACTCGCCCCGAAGGATTTGAAGGTCCACTGCAATGTGTTGCCTATGATCTAGGGGATGACCAAATTCTGATTGGCGGGTATGCATCTTCCCAGCCCATTGCCTCCATGATGATTATGCACAATAAGTTCTTCATCGTAGATGGGCAACGTGTATGGACTGGATCGGCAAACATTTCCAATTCGGGTACAGGTGGCTACAATGCAAATGCAGTGGTAATCCTGTATTCTAAAGACATTGCCCAGGTGTACACCGAAGAATTTGATCAACTCTGGCAACGAAACGGAGCATGTGATAAACAACCCAATGGGATTGAAGAATTTGAACTGGCATCTGGAACGTTAACCACTTGGTTTTCTCCCCAGGATCGTTCTCTTCGGTATGGGGTCAAATCCCTTATTGCCCGAGCAGAAAAGAACATCCATGTTGCCGTCTTCTTTTTGACTGAAAAATACCTGACCGCTGACTTGATTGCTGCTCATCAGCGAGGAGTTGACGTGCGGGTGATCATTGATGCCACTTCTGCAAAAAATGAATACTCAAAGCATGAGGTGCTTCGCGAGGCGGGCATTCCTGTGAAAATTGAGAACTGGGGCGGAAAAATGCATATGAAAACAGCTTCGGTAGATGAAGAATTTCTCATTCTTGGCTCAATGAACTGGACATCGGCTGGTCAAATGAGCAATGATGAAAACACCTTGCTGGTCCGTTCCGAAAAATGGACGAATCACTTTGATGACTACTTTGATGGTTTATGGAACACCATCCCCGAATCATGGCAAGACCAAGGAGCACGCCCTGATCCCGAATCTCATGATTCTGGCACTTCCTGTTTTGATGGGGTAGACAATGACTTTGATAATCTTGCTGATGAAGACGACCCTGGTTGTAGCAAAACAGATGCTCCTCCTCTTCCACCCCTACCCCAACATCAGATCATAACAACTCAACGATATGAGAAGATCAAAAAACAATACAGGATGATGTGGCCAACCTCCTGCGATCCAAGTTACCCGGATTGGTATGTCTGTCTTTCCAGACGATTCCAGACGAGTTGTGATGCAATCCCCTATCGAAGATTCTCTGCAATATCAGATGATCCTCTCCACCTTGACGGAGATGGTGATGGAATTGCCTGCGAAGGATGAGAGTTGAATATCCATCATGAATGATGCGTAATGGATTGTAAGATTTTCATTCAAAATAAGATGGATTGCATGTGCACTCTGTGTTGAATTTTTTTTCTGTTGTACTATACTGAAGATTTTTCCTCACTGAAGAGGCTTTTGCAAAACCACAGCTTTTCAGCAAAAATATTGCCTGGAGCATCCCTGGTGCATTTTTTAGAATTGGGAGGTAGGTTTTGCAAACGGCTCTGAAGCACATTATTCTTTGGATGTTCTGTGATGATACATCGATTTTATTATGTACGGAGGAAAGAGAAATTATTGTTGGTTGATGATTCGTAAACCCATGAGTATCTGAACAAATCATTCTGCCAAAGGCTTCACCTAAGATCTAATCTCAACTCAATGAAAGAGATCAATACCGCAGTGAAGCCTGCATATTAAGACTCATATCACCGACGGTAGATTGATGGTGATGTGCTAGTCCAGAGATCGTAAACGACACCCAATCCCAAGGATTCAGCTGTCCAC
>JAPOUL010000037.1 GCA_026708685.1 Bacteroidota bacterium | reverse complement strand
AATCATTGATGAGAAAAAATAAAATAACAGAAAAGATAAAATGAATTAAATTATAATGTTTTGTATAAGTTATTTATGGACGAGCCCTTAGCTGTAATATTCACATCTTATTAGCACAAATCTTATATTACTGTCATGGACGATTCTATGAATGAATTGGGTAAAGAGTCTACTCCTCCAGATCCCACGGGCTCCAAACCAATCAATGTGGAGAAATTGGATGCTGATACATTGATGGGGTATGTTGCCTTGTCTGCCTACTTTGGATATTCTATTGAGAAGGCTTTTGACCGCATACTTGATCCGGCGGTAGAAAAGATTTTCAATGATCTTGCTTCTTACTTTAAGAATCAATGAGTGATATTATTCAAGGTTCTGAGCGTCAAGATGATAAAATTGACACACAGAATGAAGCCGTTCGCCAACTTGGTGTTCGGTTTCAGAGAATGTCTGGCCCCGCATGGTTGTCACTCTCGGACAAGATTACATCTGACCATATTACCATTGGTTTACAGCAATTGGGTAAGTCACAGGAAATTGACCGCTAGGATAGGAAAGGAGCCAGACGTGAACGCCTTATTTACGTCGCTGTTGGTGCAACACTTTTAGTATTTTTTACCATTACAGTGTACCCGAGGCATCCAGAAATGTTTGCCCAAATTCTTGAATGGGTCGGTTTATTTACAGCAGGAGGCTTAGGAGGATATGGTTTAGGTATTCGTAGAAAACATTTAACATCACATTCAGGTAATTGAATCAATTACCTGAACTTCCACCATGTAGTAATTTATGACATTTGAAGATACCCCGAGAGGTCCGAAATGCTATCAACCTATTTCTGCATCGTCATTGCCTGTGATCTCTGAATGAGGAGTGGCTTCGTCTGTGGGATCTGGGTGTGAGCATCATAGTTGCTAACTTGTGCCCGTCAGAAAAAGCCCGTTTTTTGAGATTTTGAACTTTGTGACCTAAAATTTGATCAAAATTTTTGAGTCATTCCCCATTCGGAGGTTACAATTTCGTCAAATGGTCGAATTTTCAAAGTCTGCAACCTTGTAATGATGCATTTCAAAAGCAAAATTACAAGAATTCGTATCGACTTGATGTACCTCTGGTATCCGCTTCAATGAGCGTTGTTGTCCTGCTCCGTCTTTCGCTCTGTGTGGGCTGATCTACGCCGCTTGGCGTAGTCGTTTTTCACGCTTCTCTTTGCGTCGGAGTCGCTTGCGTTCTTTCTGTTGAATCAAGGTTCCCAACCGATGAATATTGACTGCAACGATCGTGCAAGCCACAACCCGCTCAAATCCTTCTTTACTCACCTCTCGGATCAATCGCATTCCGCGATGGTTCAGCACATTCATGCACGACTCCACCCGTGAATGCCCCTGACGGGCCTCCTTGTATTCCTCTGTATTCTGACGCTCCTTTTCCTCCTTGGACAACCGTCCCTTCTTCGACATCCCAATGACCACCAAATTCGTCTTCGTCTCTAATTGCTCGCGCACTTCTGGGCTGTAAAATCCCAGATCAAACGAGCACGTCATGGTCAGATGTGGATATTGTGCCTCAATGGATTGCACCAATGGAACAGCCATATCAATATCGGTTCCTTCCCACTCAATTCCATACCCCAGAACAAACTGATATTCATCTTCTATGATCGCTACAGGAACCCCTAACTCCATCAAGATGCCCGCCTTTCCTTTGACGATCCAGCACGTAAAGGGCTTGAAGATGGAATAGATCTTTTCCGCCTGTGGGATCTTCTCACCATCCAAGATCCGACGGGTGATCTGATCGGAAAAAAGTGCCATATCATTCAAGTAGAGCGAGAGGTCCTGTCTGGCTTGCTGAATCTTATCCAACCTGTCCTGATCTTCGGAAGACGCTTCTTGTCCGTTCAAACGGGCCCTGATCTCTTGCTCCTGTTCGGAGAGTTCTTCAAGCATCTTTTTGGCTTTCTCGCCCATCCGGTTACTGTAGTTCAGAAACTTCTTGACCCATTGGAGGCGGTAGGCCGACCGACGACCTTTGCGGGAAAGCTGAAACAGTTTTTTCAGTTTTTGCAGGAGATATTTCTGCTGTCTCCATCCAGTGACTTCAAACTCAAACGTGATGCGAATACAGGTTTGAATCAAACATGCGGTCGACTTCTAGAGTAATGCCAGATCGGTAGGGAACGCTGCATGGGTCAGAGATACCTTGCTGTCTGCATGACACTTGAGCAGATCGCCAATGTGATGACCGACCACCTGATGACCCACCTCAATAATCAACTGATTCAGTTTTTGTAATAAGGTAGCGCTCACCAAGGTGATATTGTCATGAAGAGATTGACCAGTATAGACCTTCTTATCCGTCGTACCATGTCCCATCATCAGACGCAGAATTCCCATCTGATTCGCCAAGGTAGCCAATCGATCATAGGTGCAATTCAGCTCCTGTTTGAGGGCCGCCAAAAGGATCACAACCCAGATGTTCATACCCGGGCGACCATGACGTTTGCTGACTTTAGGATTATGGGTCTTCAACAATGCCGCCAGCTTTTTAGATGCGGCGTTATTGGTCAAGGTTAATTGAATACCAAAGAGGAACGCGATAAAAGGGTCACGACTTCTTGGATTGAGTTGAATGTCCTCAATGAGGACACTGTCCAGGATAACTGGTGTGTAAAGATATTTCTCATGAGTTCAAGAGGTGTAAAAATGTCTGAAGATGAGCACTTGAACGTGTCAAATATTGCCAAGTTTCGAATTTTCCGAGAACCATCAAACTTTTTTTTTTCATCGAAAAATGCACCTGAGTGGCTTCTATGCACACTTTTGATGCAGTGTGGAAACTTGGAAATCCAACGCCCCACAGAGAAGACAAAAAAACTTCGCCGAAAAAACAGAGAGGAAAAACGCACCCAGAGGGACTGGAGGGAACTTTTTATCCAAATTTTGGTATTTTCTGACAGGCACTATATATCACTTGACACTGATAGTAATTACCCATTAATTAAATACCTTTATGGCAAGAGTACAAAGTATCATAAAAACAAATGATTTTGGATAGAAATCCAGAAAATGGACAAAAAAGGACATATACGTACTATTTTATGCTTAATTGGAGAGATTTGAGGGATTCATGTGAATGTCAATGAGGCGTAAAATATATTTACAAAAAATATATTGCTTCATCATTTCATAAATACAATGATTCTACTCAAAATATATGCGTTCTAATACGCTGTAAAGAGATTGAGAAGAAAACAGAAGCCGCACGGAAATTCAGGCTATACAACTATCAGTAGGTTTTGGAAAAGCCACGACGGATAGAGTATTAATGTCAGAAAGACTTACTGATCATCACGGTTTCCAAAAAATCTCAATATATCACGAACAAGGAGACCTGCAATCCCACTAAGCCCTAAGGGAACAATGACCAATGGATCTAACCCAAACCACATACCAAGCCCAGATAAAGTTAGTGTGCCTACGGAAGTGATAGTTGACGCGTTTATACGTCTACGGGAAACTTTGAATTCTTCGGCTCCTAGTTCTAAAGATCTCTCGGCCATTCCTATTATTCGGTCGGCGGCCCCAGGATGTACTTGTTCATATTTTCGAAAATCTTCCGCAGGTGGAAGAGGGGCACTGTAGGAGGATGTAATTTTTTCTGCTGTGAATACTTGTAGAAGTAATTCACGAGCCTCCGACGATGCGTCAGAAGAAATCCAATTCTGAATTTCTTGTTCACCACTGGTCCGTTCTTCATGCTCTGGGCTACCGTCAGGGAATTCCTCGGGGCTATTCATCGTATGTTCATATCAGATTGACCCATAGCCTTACGCATAGCTGAACCGACTCGTTCCCAAGCTTCATACAAATGAATCCAAGGATTTTTATGTTGGGAAAGTTTAACCCCATCGGGTCCATAGTGTAAATCAAAGAATTCGTCAGGAAGACGGCGAGTTTTTTTCTTGGGGTAATTACTTGGATGAGATGCTCGTTGCTTTAATTTCTCCAAACGTGCCTCCAACAATCCAATAAGACGAGCGTGGTCTTCGGGGGTGAAGCTTGGTTTGTTAGGATAAATCTTATCCGACATTAAACAATGATGGTAAGTGAATGGAATAATACAAAAGATTATAGACAATTTAACATATATACATATATACAGTTCCGATAAGATAAATTAAAAAATTTCGTTTGCGTTTCATACAAATGGTGGTAGAACCTCTTCAGAAAATTGTGTTAGTTCGACATTTCCTCCCATAATATTCACGACGATTGAGTTTTAAAATTAATTTCACCCCATTGGAGCTTTTTTCT
>JAPOUL010000119.1 GCA_026708685.1 Bacteroidota bacterium | reverse complement strand
AAATTTTTGATCGGTTCATGGAGAAGGGAGTAATTGCGGCGAAAGGGGAGGATGGATACGTTGTTCCACTGCCGTCTATGCACTCATGGCTTGTTGATGCGTATGTTAAAGGAAGCGATAAAAACAAGTAGACAACGAGATACCAAAGAGTTCCCCACCAAGCTTGTGCAGTGATTGCCTTCTGCCAAAAAAAGTTGACCTACTCAGGCGTGAAAAAGAAAGACAAAGGCAGGAGAAGTAATGTCTTGGACGATGAGTGATTATGAGTGCTGGGTTGTATTGATACCGAATCTTGATTATAGTCTTCCATTCTCGGGGATGTTCTATCATGCTATATTGCCTTTTTTGAAGGATGGAACAATCCTATTACGAAGAATATGAATCTTAATCCTATCCAGTACTTCATCCACCCATCACATGAAATTTACAGTCGATCGAAACCTCAAAGTGTACATTTTACTACAGTAACACTCTGATCATGATTCTCGTGTGCCACGTAAATATATTTGGAGGTAAGCAATGACTTAGCCGACGAAATATTGTAACTGTATAAGGGATGGAGGTAGGTCCTCTACAATCGCTGTACAGGCGGGGGTTGTAAACCACCCACAGCTGCGACATTTAAGAGGTGTCGTGGTAAGCGTGTTGGGAAAAGGTAGGGTTAGAAATCTATCAGGTGAGCATCGTAGAGTCGAATGTAAATGAACCATTGATGACGTGTCAAAAAGATATAGACGAGAGTCAAAATCAAGGTAGGGGAATAATCTTGGGACAAGGTTGGCGGCTACCTGCTTACTGGCCAACTGGCCTCCGGCATATAGATGGCGAGAATGCGATTCGGGCCCTTATATGGAACGTGGGAACCTGTCGGGATAATGTAAAGGGAGCGTGTCAAGCGGGCAGTACCTGCAAGATACTGAGTACCAATGTATCCCACAGGGGCGGACCAGACCGTAGTAGTGAAGAAGTTTCTGTAATGGGAATGGAGCGAAGGGTCTGGCCTATGACGTTGAAGTTGATCGCCCAACCCGAAAGGGGAGGAGGCAAGTTACGGAAATGGAGCAGTCGGAAGACTGTTAACATAGGAAGAGCCGTATGAATCAAGAGGTTCACGTACGGTTCTGTGAGGGCCGGGGGTGAAATTCCCCCGGGCTACTTGACGATACAGGCTATATTATAGTGTTATCTTTCATGAATGGGTAAGGTAGGGTGTGAGAGGGAGTATTGGTCATCATGATTCATCGTCTGAGAACTTTATCTACAAGGTTTTGTCTCAAGGATGATGTGATGATTTGCAGATACCCTTGATCATTTTAAGAAAACGAATCCAAACCATGTTAGCACGACGCTGTCCAATTTGGCATACTCCTGCGAGGGTTGGAGAATTCCTTGAAGGAAAAGATTCCTATCATATCGATTCTCCACGAGTCAATGGTTACTATGATGTTTTCCGATCTACATCTTTGGACTCAGTATACAATCTTAAAGACTCTGATAAAGCACTCCTTACGACTTGGCTGATTGAACAGCGTTCTGATGGAGTTACAATACCTGAATTTGGTACTTGGTTTAATACCCTGATACATGAGCAGGAAGCAATGTCAGATGAACAGAGATATGATCATTTGTTATACTACATGAAGAGGTGTTGCCCTGACATTGGAGATCATTTTCAATTTCGGGTAGACCCAGCTCCAGTGTTCAATTGTCCAGATTGGATACGCTATGTGGAGATGCTTGCATTTTCGCAGTCATGGAAACCAACTCAGATTGAGTATTTGATTGATTTCCTTGTAGATGAAGGATTTCTAAAACGTCACCATGGAATCTGTCCTCCACGGTTCTGTTTGAGTATTACAAGAAAGGGAAATGATGTTTTGAGTCTATCAGCGAGAGCTTCTGATTGACCATCCATAGGATTTCAGATATCATAGAATTGGTTCACTTTTTTTAGATCGTATCAAACTCTTCCGCGATGTCAGTATCTTTGAATGTTTATAGAACCGTAAAAGGTTCCGTTCAAACATGATGATTCAGAAGGCACTGGTGGATGTTTGCTAAGATAAATAGAATGGGAAGGTTTCCTATGTAATCGTATTATATTTGTTGATTCCTCAAGAACAACCAGTAGAATGAACAAAACCAATGAAGTTAGGTCCTCTGCTGTTTCACGGCTCTTCAGTCCAAGCGTCGTAGGAGAGTTGGCACGAAAAGGAATATCTCCGCTATTTGCACATCTTCTATATGAATTGAACCTAATGCATCAGGTTTAATATAGTGTGAACCTATACGATCTTTTTGAATTGTTAAAATGCAAACAAAACCGCCACGAATATTCCTATAAAGCTGTGCTGACGAATCAAATTTTACGGGGCTTCCTCTTCACGAATTGGCTTTGATTGCTCTTGGATAATACGGACTAGAGATAACGGATTCAATAATTTCTTGCCTCCAATATTCTTATAGAGGTCTAATGAAAACCTCTGGATCAAATCCAAAAAACGTTCCAGAAGTGCCCCAGATCATTATTTCTACTAAAATGCGAAGGTTTTGCAAATGCCTCTAATACTTGATTGAATCAAACTCTCTTTGGTTTTGGAGAGTGTGGCAACTTCACCCTGCATGGGAGAATGCTCTGTGATATCTGATTTCATTGGTAGAGTTTCAGTATAGAGGCAGGCTATCTTTCCATATCAAATCTAGACTCATCTCCGCCTGATTTGCCACGGCTTTTGTTGGGGTGTGGTGATGGCGGGGGTTTCCCAAGTCGTTCTTTATGGAGTAGCAACTCTGACTTTAGCCAGTCATGCATGGATGGTATAGGAATTGAGTACGTATAACCATCTTGGGCAATGATGCCCTTTTCTATGAAATTGCGGAATAGACTCTCCGCCTTCTTTGCACCATATTCCTCTTTGAATTTCGATAGGATCATTTTTTTTGTGAACGGCTTCCCGATACCGATGTCAAAAACTGCTTCCGCGAATAACATCACATCGTCCCCGTCAAATTTGCGGACACGTTGCTCATAGTAGCTTGCACATCCTTTCCTGCCCAACTCCAACACTTTGCTTAAACCTGTGGGTGTAAGATGCCCGCGATGTGCTTGGAGGTGCCTCAAGGCTGGTTCCACATACGCTGCAATATGCTGGGGCCAGTTATGCGACTCCTGTGCGATTTCTTCAACCCAGGTAGCGGTATCTCCCTTTGATCTGCCATCCTCTGTGAGCCACGATTGAATGATTGCACGGGTAGATGTGGAACTCAGTGAACCAAGTTTCACATCACACTTTAATCCGATCCTTGATAGCCCTAAAGATTCAAATGCTCCCAGTGTTGTTCCCAGTCCTGCGGCAAGTAGGACGACAGGTCTTCCCATCTCTCCGTTATGGATGTGCTTAAGAAGGTTGGTCGCGATGCTTCTATCTTTGCCTTCCGGTTTGTTTCCCTCAGCTAGAGTTTGTGCTTCATCAAGAATGAGCAATAGCGGAGCATTCCATTGTTTAATAACGCTGATAGGGTTTTTGAGAACAGGGACGGATGTTACATCACCTTTAACATATCCTGCAAGGCTCACGCCCCCTGTCACCTCGGAGATGTTGAATTCACCACCTCGGTCGAGGGCATGCATTAACCAGTTCGTGTCCCATAGTGCATCTGGATCAATACGCACTACTTGCCATGGTTTAGGAGCGTCGCCTCCCATTTTATGAAGCAGGGCGGTTTTCCCAGCACCAGGGGCACCCTGTATGATGAAGGTGGTTCCCATATGTGTCCGCATCGCACGTTCCAAAAGAATACTGAATTCATCCAAGATATGGACTCGGCCATGAAAATGGGGAGTAGGACCTCGATCAAAAGCGGGTGGTCCATGGGGCGGAAGTTTCTTTTTGCCCATGAGAGTAACCGTGTTTTTCTCCGTACATGATGTAAACATGTAGCACACTTCTAAGTTTCAATAATGTCTATTATGGAGCATGCTGGAGCATGCTAAGGTCGGAGGCTATCCTCGATATTGATCTTCTATCCATAATAGAGATGAGCCATTTGCTGGAGCATATCCGACTACCCAGATCCCCAGGTTTCCTCACCATACACAACATTGTGATATTATGTAGTTTGTGCGTTCACCGGGAACACGGGTATTCTATACAATTGATCTGGATCGTAATCTACATCGTTCTTCCAGATGGTCCACATGACCGTCAATAGTTTTCGTTGGGTGTTGAGCCGTGCTCGGGTGCGTTGCAATGAGGCCTCATAAAACGAAGAAACCTCATTGGGATCCTTCGTTCGCTTTGAACTCAACCAAGCCAGATAACTCACGGATTTGAGTGTCCCAGACCCTGAACGGTCTAAACTTTTGTAGCCTAACGGTTTGCCCCCACTACTA
>JAPOUL010000063.1 GCA_026708685.1 Bacteroidota bacterium | reverse complement strand
AAATGAATGAATTCAACTGAATGAAGCAAGAATGTAGAGATATAAAAATTTAAAAATAGGATTATAATTGACTTAGATGAGAAAGTTATTTTCGAACATGCCCTTATCTGGTAGAGCAACTAAGTTTCTATGTGTAATTCTGAATTCAAAGCTTATTTCATGGTTCGTGAGAAATACTGCACCAACTTCTGGAATGGGTGAGACTCAATGGCTCAAATCATGTGTAATTGAAATCCCAATTCCTAAACCATGCGACGGAGACAGTTATACTTATGGTAGTTTAGTCGACATGATTACGCAAGCCAACTTGCACAATAATAAATCTGAGTATTTAGTCTTGAAAAAAAGACTTGATCACTTTGTATATAATCTTTATGATTTAACAGATCATGAAATTTGTGTTATTGAAACTAACGTTTAGTACCACGATTTTCAGGTTAGTTGAAATACATAATTTCTATCGGCGGACTACTCAATGTATTTGAGTTATGAGGTTTCTCTCCGGTGATGTAAGTTCAAATAAATTAAATATCTCATTGTCTATTTCTGATTCAATTGAAGATATGTCCGAATTTGGATTTTCATCTTTCAGTCTAAGAATTTGGTCAATCAATGCTATGAGCGGCTGTCTTTCCCCAATATTTAATGGTACTGGAATTTCTTGTAGGTACGTTTTCTTCCACTGCAAGACACCCATTCCTGAAGTTGGTGCACTGTATGTGATAAACCACTGAATCAGACTTGAATTTAATAGAGCACTAAGTATCTTAGAATGTTCACCCGTTAGAATAAACGCACTATCCACGCAGAAAAATTCTGGTTGGTTGCAGTAGGCAAATCTTCCCTGAGTACTGAGAGTAATCCAAAACAACTTTTCCTGAGAAAAAATATCGTGATAAGCACAAGTATCCTGTAATTCAAACCATTGATGAGGTGTTTTTTTTCTCGACTTAACCCCATTAGGCAATTGCTCTCCAGTCTGCTCTAAGCGAGATTTTCCATGAGTGAGTAAATATCTCTTGATTGCAGGATACCTATTTATGTTTAAGTTTCTTGATGGAAAAGTAGTGATAATCCATAAGTGAGCCCAGTTTGCATGGTAACGCTGAATATCTCGCCCCCTGAGTACAGGCTTCAAAATTTCTGCTGAATTACTGTCTTCAGCAATAAGTCTATCTTTAGTAGCTTGATCAACAATAAAGGCTTCATTTAAGCCAGTAGTGATCCCACGGTAAATTGAAACTGATTTCCATTCTTTTAATGGGGTGCCTTTATTGAACATCTTTTCTAAAATACACCATTCACAGTCACTCAATACTCGCCAGATATCATTTCCGTTTGGCCGAATCTTACCCCATTGATTTTGGGGAGGTGGAAGAGCATGAGTACCGATGCGATCCAAATCAATTCCTTTGAATTCATTCTGATGATCATTGGGGGAATTTTGAAGAAACAAAATACAGGTATCAACATCTGCTTCAAAAACATCTTTACCCACATCTAAAAGAGATAGAGGAGTAGAATGACGCGATAGGTAATTCCGCAATTTCTTGCCGTAATTAGCTCGAAGCCAACTATTGGATGTAATGAAAGCCAAAATTCCTTGATCCTTCAGTAACTCGCATGATCTCTCATAAAATAATTGATAAATATCACCCGTCCTTGCAAAAGTACGATAACCAGCATCTTTGTATAATTTACCAAGTTTCCCGCCATCCTTCTGAAGAGACCGATAAGGTGGATTACCAATCACAATATTGAATCCATCCTCAATCCCAAACATATATTGTGGATCAAACCAGTTGGCAATATTATTCTGGTCATATGGATTCCAAGATACTAACTGGTCTGAAGAATTTGGAGGAAAACCGAGTACCTTGAGTTCTTCCACTAATTCAGACCGCAATTTGGAGTCAATCAATTCACACTTCTGTTTTTTTTTCGTGCTATTGGCGTGAAAATATCTCTCACGATTAGTCAATAGTTCTTTCTGTAGAACGATAATTTTTTCGCTATTGAGAGTTCCTTCACTAATCAACTTCATCAGAGAATCCGCCGCGACAAAACGTGTCTCTAAATTTGGAAGAGGTTTGATTCCATAATTGTCTCTACCTTGATCTGATTCTTGCTCAATAATAAGTGAAATAAAGAAGCGTAACTTAGTAATCTGACATGCAATCGCTTGAATATCTATTCCATAAATACTATTCTGAATCAAGTATATCTTACGCCCATAATCACCAGAATAGTTCTCAAATATATTGCTAATCTCAATTAATTCCTCATCTCGATCCGCTTTATCAATCGTTTCAAAGGCCTTATCCGATCTAAGTTTAGCTCTATCTTGTTGAAGACTTCTCCATAGTGAATTATCCTGATCAAGTTGGCGTAATGCGTAAGTCAATTTATGAAGGATAGTCATTGGAAATGCACCTGATCCAACAGCAGGGTCAAGAATCTTTAATTCACTGATAAAACGAACAATTTCCTTCTTGTTTAGATCACTGAATTCTTCAGTTTTTATCTCATAATCAAAAAGTGAACGTAAACGATTTTCCCAAGACTTTATATTCCCATCTACTGGCTTAATCATTTTGCTCAACAGTGTAATTATCACCTCATCCACCATGTAATTAACAATATTTCTTGGAGTGTAGAATGAACCAGTTTCATTTCTGGCAGTGTTTCTTGTTTCAGGGTTGTATGAAGCAAGTAGGTTTTCAAACACTAGTCCAAGCAGTTCTGGATCAAGGGCTACATCAATCTCTGTTGGAGTATTTTCTTCAACAGTAAATTTGTATTGATTAAGGATGGTAAATAAGCCGCTGGCACCAAAAAATAAATCATCTGGTACATTTAGACTTTCCCTGAATACTTTTTCACTTTCGGAAGCTCCATCCATTAAATAATCATCGTTAAACATGTCCAACTTCTTCGCATTCTGATCTTCATTTTTATGATCATCAAGACAATCAAACAGTCCACCATTAATGAATGGAGTTTGTGCCATGAGTTCCTCAAAATGCTCAACTTGATCAATCAGAATCTGATATCTCCAATGACTTGTTGTATACATTGGATCACCGTCATTGGTAGGTGTCCACGATCGCTTTTCCATGGGGACATTAAGCGTTGCGAAAAAAAGATTCTGAAGAACCGCTTGGTAGTAGTCTGATCCACCAAAATGATGAAGTAGATTTCTCATCTTTGACTTAGAGAACCACTCTTCTGAAACAAGTCCTTTTTCCTTCATAAACCATACAAAGAGTATGCGTGTCACGCAACGAATTACTTGTTGCTCTGGTGAGACACCAGTGGGCCAAGTTGCAGTTGAAACGGCACGTTCAAACCATTCAAACAGTTGTTGATAGAATTGACGATTAAGCGGTTTCGTATCAAGAACAGATTCCCATTTGTCATGGAGTTGATCAAAATTCTTAACACTCTTGTGCTTCTTTAGTGAAAGATTTTGTAAGATATCTAAATGTGCACGATGGGGATCTTTGACGCGAATATCCTTGATAAGCGTAACTTTTTCAAGAACATCTTTTGAGTGATCTCTTAGGTGAGGTCGACGATGAATCAATGCAGTTGTTAGGTCTCGCTTATCAGATGTTTTACCATATCGATAAAACATGATCACTGGCATTTTGAAAATCTTATTCACAATCCGAGTCATCTCTGCTAATTTGCCCCTCGTATATTTTTCTTCGCTTAAATCAACCGCGACAAAGAGAAAAGACTGGATGCGACCTTGGTCAAATTCAGTGGATGAAAAAATAGTGGATTCTTGAATCTCATCATCCGTTATTTGAAATACAATTTCTGCCTGATCCCAATGCTGTCTCAGCAAATCAATCTGTTTATCTTTCACATTCTCCTCCGCTTTACCCCACTCTATGAAAGTGGTTAGATTATTATTTTCGGGTGGTAATACCTTATTACTGGTGTAACCAAGTTCAGAAAGTAATCGAACTGTGCTGTCTCGCAGAGATCCATCCGCAAAATCACGAATGGTATTAGAAATAGTTTGTTCAGATTGATGCATCGGTAGAGTCTAAAATTGCAACCCAAGTGACTAGTTCAAATGAGTGTGCCCCGTAAGGAACATCTGGTAGATTAAGCAGTTTGGCAGATCGATTATTGAATAAATCTTCCAGCTGAGTTCTGGAAAATTTCCCGCGAATTTGCCGGATTGCTGAATCCAACATTTTCTCATAGTGAGACATATCACTGCCATTATGTGTCTTTTGATCAAACGCTCCTACAAGTGCACGAATGGGTTCAGTTCGATTGGTTGCCAAATTACGAAATAACGTGAGTATTTTCTTCGGCTGGTTGAACAGATACCTAACGGTTCCATCATCACGAACATAGGATAAAAAATAGGGATGTAATCGATTAGGTGTACGGACAGATCCAGAGTTTTTTTGTTTGAGACAAAATATAACTCCTGGGGCAATCTTTTCAGATGTAGGGACTGTTGGTTCAACTGGAACAACCGTACTGATTCCAAACGGGGCTTTTTCCAGTTCTTCACGTTTAGACTGGAGATACATTTTCAGATCTGCTAAAAAGTCATCAATCGTGAAATCACTCAGAGAGACTCCATCATCTATTTCTTCAAGATCAAGACTCTCTTCTCGGATTCGCATCAGCTGTGCATCTCGAAAGTTCAACTCAGACTGCAGACTATCATGAACTTCTTCCTTTGAATTCGTAGTAAGAAGATCATTGCGACCAGTTGCGGCGGCATCTACCAAAGCCATTCGAGAAATCACACGGTCCTTCAAGTTCAGATACCGTTCAAGGTCTTTGGTTGGCCAAAAATTTACCATCTGCACTTTCTGGTTACGACTACCAATTCTATCAATACGCCCAAAACGTTGCATCAGACGTACAGGATTCCAGTGAATGTCATAATTCACGACCATGTCACAGTCTTGGAGATTTTGACCCTCAGATAAACAGTCGGTAGTAATCAGTATATCAATCTGATCTGACTTAGGGTCCGAGTGTTGTGCCATTGGTGCAAAACGTGAAAGTATTCCTCCAAATTCGCGAATCCCTAAACTACTGTTGTTATCCCTTTGACCACCAGTGACGATTGCGATATGAACATAAAGTTCAGTGATTGCCCAATCCTTGAGGTTATTGTACAAATAAACGGCAGTGTCTGAGAATGTGGTAAAGATCAACACTTTTCGATTAGACTCAGATTTGTTAACCAATGGCAGTTCGTATACTTTTTCTTTCAGGAGTTTTTTTAATTCAGCAAGTTTGGCATCCCTTGTGACACCTACTGCACTCGCTTCTACATAAACATCTCTTAAAACACTACGATCTTTTCGTATATCTTCCCTCCACTCCTTGAGTTTTAGCTCGATAAATCTATACGTCCTCCCTTTTCCGACGACAAACTCATCATCATCTTCAACTAATTCGTCATCTATGATGAGAGACTCCGTGTCCTCTGACCGGTCTTCATACCACCTCTCAATCATTGAATCCAGTGCATCCATTTTGCTTAAAATCCTTCCAATCGTAAGTGTGAATGACTGAATGGAACTCTCCAATCTCTTTAACAGATTAACCCGCATCATTCCCACAAGCCAAGTTTCTCGATCTTTTTGGTTGAAGTTTAACCGATCCTTTTCACCATCCAACTCAGATGTGTCTTTGACATACCATGATGGTTGATAGATTGCCAAGCTGAAACTGCTAATTTGTTCATGTAGATCATCGTAGGATAGTTCTTGATGCGTATCGGTATGCGGATGTAAGTTTCTTGGACTCTCTCGTTCGGGAAAACCTCCGATTTCCTTCTCAACCTCTGGATAAGCTTTTTGAATGTGCTTGCGAGAGCGTGCAATAGTGATAGCATCAAGGATCGCAAAGAAATCAGCTCCCAGCTTTTCAATTAATGCGTTCTTGTTACGGCTTGGATTTTCGTCTTGTGCCCATTTTTGAAATTCTCTTTGAGCTAATTTGAACACATTCTGAATGTCATCAATTCCAAGGGAATCACGGAATGCATCCTGACGCTTTCAGTGATCAAATAAATTTGATTCCGAAGATCTCGGAGGCTTGTATTGACGGGGGTAGCTGAAAGCATCAGCACCTTGGTTTCACTTCCGGACTTCAATACATCTTCTAACAATCGAGTGTATCTACTCCTTGAAATCAATTCGCCAAATTCATCCTTCTTGTCACGCCCCTCATTACGAAAATTATGAGATTCGTCAATAACAATTAGATTGTAGGCACCCCAGTTGAAATCGGCGAGATCAATGATCCCTGACATTCCTTTTGAACGACTCAAATCAGTATGTGCAAGAACCGAATAATTGAGTCTGTCTTCTATCAAGGGGTTATTCGTGGACCCAGCAGAGGATAGATACCTCAGCCAATTTTGCTCAAGTTTTTTGGGGCAGAGAACTAAAACTCTTTGATTTTGAAGTTGAAAATACTTGATCACAGCCAATGCTGTCCATGTCTTCCCCAAACCAACACTATCTGCAATGATACACCCATTATGGCGAGACAACCGATTGATTGCACTCACAGCTCCGTCTTTCTGAAATGAATATAATGATTTCCATACCTTTGTATCGTACAGATGACTTGGACCAATGATATCCTCACGATCTTGAATCTCATCTAGTTTTTCTTCAAGCACATGAAACAAGGTCTTGTAATAAATGAATTCTGGCGAATAATTTTGTCCCAACCTTTGCAGAATCTCAAGGACCTCCTGTTTTGCATCACGCGTGAGATCATGATTATTCCAAAGCTGATTAAACCAATCCAAGAGAGGCTCACGATCAGGTTCATGTCCTACCTCAAGATTTAATTCAATATTCGGGTTCCCTCCTAACCCCAAACCCCTCCTCGTAAAATTCGAACTACCGAGTACGACCTTGGAATTATCTTCCCCCTGATTCAAATGATAGAGTTTACCGTGGAGAAAATTGCTTTTTTGAATTGTTCTGATTTCCACTTTATCACGAATCCATTTTTCACATGCTATAGCAATCGGCTTTTGAGAAAGGATCTGCTTCAGCTCAATTCCACCATCGTCAGTCAAGCGATAATCTCTATGGTCACTTTTTGAAGGATCAATGACTTGTAATCCTCCTGGATCTCCATATAAAAAGCGTAATTCTTCAATCAGATCTAACTGATCTTTTAAATCGTGATAGGCATAAATGGTAAAATATGCCGATACGATCGATAGCTTAGTTGAAGAATCAAGTTCTTGGCTGAGGAAATCACCCAGCTTTCGATCTTGATTATCTATGATTGAATTCTTGAAAAGTGTGGTCATAATTTGAAATTCAACGCTACATATTGACGAATAATACCCATATCAAATTGATTTGGGATGTGGTTCCAAGTTTCCCTCATTCAATTCGTATCATATGAATGTTGTAACGAAGACTTACGATCAGCATACAGTAAACTCATCATCTCGGAAGACGGATACAGGTAAAAGTAATGGGGATATACGTGATTAGTCAACCCCTTATGATTCTTTCGTGCCATTACAAAAATTTTGCTCCTGCATGATCTTCAAAAACAGAAGCATCTCGAATATATTGGAGTACAGTTGCAGGATTTCTGTGTCTTGTCACCTCCATAATCTTGTCCAATCGTGCATGATGAACTGCAGCACTTGTCACAAAGCCAGCCCTGAGAGAGTGTCCTGAGTAATCGACTGGTGAGAGTCCGATCTTCTCGGCGTATTTCTTAACAATTCTTGGTATCTCACTATGGTTCAAAGGCTTTCCAGATAAATGCCCACCCTTCCTAAATGTCTGAAATAAATAGCCATGCAGAAGGTTTGTTTTTTCTATCCATGTATGTAATCGAGTGACAGGACGAATAGATTTACCCTCTAAGACTGCGATCATTTGCCCGTTTCCTTGTTGATCGGTTTTTGATTGGCGAATCGTTAATATTATTCGGTCAGAAGATATAAAATTCACATCTTCCATCTTGAGACTACATAATTCCGAACGTCGGAGAGCCGCGGCAAACCCAAGTGAAATAATTCCAGAGTCCCGGAGTCCAAAAAGTGTATCTGAACAACTCTCCAACATAGCACTGATATCATATTCACGCAATGCCTTCACTCTTCTTGGAGAATCATTACGAATCCTTGATAAGCCTCCAAGTACATCGGTAACACGAACCGCTGAAGCTGGTGACTCTATATCTTTCTCTGTGAAGCACCAATTCAATGCACTTCGGTATAGTCTAAGGGTTCCTGAAGACAGCTTTTGATCCGAGTTTCTTTTCCTCAGAGAGGAAAGCCAAATAAAAAAATTCACAATATCGTCAGAAGAAGCTGCTTCTGGCTCAATCTCTTGATTATCACAAAATTGTTGAAATCGCTTCCAAGCCTTGTTGTATGCCAGACGAGTATTATCAGAATAGGCTGCTCTTCGCAATTGTTCTGCCGTACAGGTCATAGCATCTTGTAGATGTGATGATACCATCAAAGAAGTTAGAGATAAAACGGGTTAATACTCGCTCATAAAATCTCCTTGACAATTACGAAATACAATACTATAATTGCATTAACCTCAAAATCAAGAAATATACGTTGAGTTTTTGTTTGCCAATTATACATCTTAATCTATCCCATGTTACACTGGAATGAAAATTCGTGACATCAATTAGTTTGAATCGGTGATAACAGATGTATTGTCGGTGTACTAAGTAGACATTTTCTTGAATAAAGGCACGTAACGTATCATTTGAACATCCATATACCATTTTGCAGAGTGTGCCTGTGCAGTTAGCATTCATGCAGACAGAATCCTAATAGCATGGGGAATTCTCAGGGGGCAGTCCTATTGATACCCGAATCGGAGACATAATTGGGTTCAGAAGTATAGAGTTTGATCTTAGAACATAATCATCAACTAATATCAAAGAAAGTTCAACTGATTCAAGAGCTTTCAATAAAACCAACTTGTCAGAAAAATCGTAGCCTTACATACTGCTGGTTTGCCCAGAAAGACTACAGGATGATGGCTATGGAGGGGTGGGTAATGTAACGTTACGAAAAAAATTCTCGTCAGTAATGATATCCGTTTAAAATCATAGTCGACTAATTCTGTACCAGAGTATATAGAGAAAGTGGCAAGTATTTCGTAATTTTCGACTCTAATTTGTTTTAATTAATTGATGAACCCATTTACAACTCACGGTGCCTTCAGTTGGCAAGAGCTTCTTACATCCGATACCTCAGCGATCCAGGATTACTATACACGACTATTGGGATATACCACTAGTGAAGTACCTATGCCCAATGGTACTTACACGATGCTTTTTAGTAATTCAAAGCGCATTTGTGGACTCATGGAATGCCCTCCTGATTCTCCACCATGTTGGTCCTACTACGTCACCGTTGATAACATCCAACAACTTCTTGAAGAGAATGAATTAAACATTATTGTTCCCACACAAGAAGTCTCCATGGTGGGATCATTTACGGGATTTCTTGATCCATTTGGAGCTTATCTGTCTATGATTCAATACAATGAATCTGTAGAACTTGATCAACACGCTATTGTGAGCCATCAAGAAGCTGCTACTATACATGGTGCTTTTTCGTGGTTTGAACTCCATACTAATGATCCAGAAGCATCAGCGGAGTGGTATAGTAAACTGTTTGGTTGGTCCATCAAGAAAATAGAAGTACCCGCAACATACTACATAATTTCTGTGGGTGATACAGAAATTGGTGGAATCATGGAACTCATGGATCCTAATGTTCCTCCATACTGGAGTTGTATCGTTACCGTTGATAATGTTGATGCTGTGCAGGAAAAGGTAGCCGAACTGAGGGGAACCAATCTCTCACCAGCGTTTGATTTGCCTGATGTTGGACGATTGCTGTATACGCTTGACCCTGCTGGTTCACCACTTGCATTTGGCACATGGGCATTCCTATCCTAAAATGATGGTAATTTGAATCCATCCGAAAAGATCTTTGCAACCACCAAACATTGGTTAAAGTTATATTTTGAGTAGCCTGCAAATTGCGATCATTGTTGCTTGTTAGACTCTCAAGAATATTGAACATTACCAAAGTAAATCGTTGACTCATCCACCCTCTCAACATCTTGAACAAGCTTGCCTGATAACTTATTCAAAGGATACTCAAGATCCTTCGTGTAACGCCCTTTGGAAAAAATATCCTTCAATGAAGGAGCTTCTAAGGTATTCTTTGTTATTCCAGTTGACTTGACTCAATAACAAAATCTGTATCCGACTGTGAAACGTTTTTCATCGCTTCAAACCACAGTCAGAATAAAATTTGAAAGTGATTATTGAAGTATATATCGGTACAAAAGTTCTCTTCTTTAACAACATTCGTGAGAGAATAATCCTCAAGATCTGATGGCGCTACTGAAAACCATGTCGTTATCCCAACATCAACCAAAGACATTCTCTCGGGAATGCGGTGAAAAATGTGCAGTGCGTACTGATTTGAGTTTCTGTAGGAGTTAGGATATTCAATGGGCGCGATGGCAAGGGGCAGGCGTAAATATTACAGAACTTGTAACCGCCCAGAATTTGCCCCGCCAAACGGTGTCCAACACATCAAGTCGTTATTGGATCAGAAGCTGTTAACAGAGCCTCCTTCCTAATTTAGCGGCACCAGAACGATTCAGTAGGTCCATAATGCACCAAGAATGTGTTATTCCTTGAACGATATGCGCTTAAAGAATGACCCTTCTTTTCGGGGTTTATCGCTATAGTGAAACAATTGATGTGCAGTCGCTATGGAAATGGCAGAATATATCGCGAAATTGCCCCATGCTCTAAAAGGGAGATGTAAGCCAGACAATAGGAATCCAATTACCAAAATGAACAAGATTTGAATAACATGAAGAACCATGCCGGACTAAAGAGTTCAGTCTTTTTGGCTAACGGTTCATATAGGAAAATGCCCACACCTAAAGCAACTGTAATCAGTACGCCCCATAACAAGTCGATCTCGGTGTGAGCCCCATCAAATTCCCTCCAATAAAAATAAAGAGCACTTAGAGGAAATATTATTGGAAGAATAAGTCTCCCGACAAATTTATTCTTTTTTATCATCTGGTTCTGGTTGAACTTAGGAAGATATTACCAAGTGTGCACGGTTGAACAACTGGAGCCTGTACGGTGTATCCTGCTGGACACATTTGGCCATCAGCCCTATTCTTGCATTGCCTTGACATCTGAACGCGTTATATACCGCGTTGATTAGTCTCAGCTGTGACTAATGAGCCAAAAGTACACCCCCACAACTGCTGATTGTACTCAACAACATTAACGCAGGATAGATCAAATTTCATTTGAATAAAGATCTTGGTTCGCACACTAGTATATGAAACTGGGGTTGATTTTACAAATGGACTTGCGGTAAATACCCTACCAGACCTCGCAATCCCGAGATTCCTCAGGCATCTTTTTCTAGGCCATCGTAATTGTCTCTATCGTATCCAGTACGGGTATCAACAGGCACAATCCCAAATAGTGCCTGTCAGATCATAACCGGATTTCTTTAATAAGTTCATTCCAAACCCTCTTGGTGTGCCTTTTGTCCATTTTAGTCTCTATACTGTCTGCGAAGTTTTTCTGGCTTTGGTGAATCGGTTGAAGAATGTACGGTGATCTCCATAATCAGCATTTGGGATTTGATACCTATATTGAATGGACAGTATGAATGAGCATGACCTTCTTGCCCCGTGAAATACCCAGTATGCTCTTTCATTGCAGTGCAGAACCACTTATCCACGAACTCCATTTCATCAATTGTTTTTCTATTACCCATGCAACCGTTGTGAACTCCCCATCTCAGGAGAGATTGGATTTCTGTGCAAGAATTTTCAGGATGCACAGCGGTTAGCCACAGAATTGATCCTAGTGCTTGATGGGGATGCCATTGATGATCCAAGACAAGTAGGTACTGGGGTTCAACCAGAACGCGTTCTATCACATGCCATCATGAATCTGGATCCCTATGCTCCGCCTCGCGAAGTGATTGCCGCCGGAGGCATCGTCCGCCATCGCGTTAGTGGCCAGATCCTCTGCATCCAACGCCATGGAGTCACTGACCTGCCCAAAGGGAAACTGGATCCTGGAGAGTCAATCGCTACCTGTGCTATGCGAGAGTTGCAGGAAGAAACGGGGGCAACCGATCTGATTCAGGGAAAACTACTGGGAACAACCGTCCACGGATACCTACGGTCTGGTTTCTTTGAAATCAAAACCACCTATTGGTATGCATTCACCTCCGAAGCGACGGAGTTCTTGCCAGCCACCAATGAGGGCATTGACGATGTTTTCTGGCTTCCATTCCACCAAGCGGAAAAGACGCTTGGTTATGCTCCACTACAAAATTTTCTAAGGGATATAAGATCCGTGTTTGGAGAGGGGTTTGACGGTCACTGACCATTCAAAGGAGCGAAGTTTGTCAAAAGATTCATTGATCCATAAGGATCGCTCAACTTGATCGTCTCATCATTCACAGAACCAGAGAGGACACATGCAATTTCACATGGTCGTCAACCGATCAAAACGACTACAGACGACCCATCGGTGAATTCATCCTATGCAGGAGTGAGATACGCATCCACACTCAGAATGTCAGAACGATCTTTTATGTGGGGCGGACAACGGTGGGAACCCCATCCTGAATTTCAATGCTGCAACGGCCCTGAATCATATCCATCAGATCAACTCCAATGATTTCCCGCCGCCATCCGTCAAGGAAGACTTTTGGTGGGTGCTCAGGATCCAGCACGAAATCTCTCATCTTGGATGAGGATCCAATAAGGTCCGGCTCTATCGCATGTTCATGCGCACGAAGAGCAACGAGGGACTGCATGAGGTGAACCTTCGCATGGTCAAGACTCGTAAGCGGACGCTTTGCAAGAGAAGGCGGGCATTGATGATCTGGCGTTTTCAGTGCTTTTTCAACCCGTTGAGCGATTGTAGGATGGTACTGGCGAGGGAGCCCGGGACATGCCTTGCGAACAGATTCAATATCCACACATTCGCGATGAGCCACGCGCAAAATGTCGACGTCCTTGAGTAACTTTTTGGGATGGATGGACCGTGTTTCTGATACATGCGTACGCCAATTCACAACGGACGCAACTGCTGCACGCTGGGCAGGACGCAGACCATAGGCGGCTGACAGGCGTAGGACTTTCTCTGCACTTGTAAGAGGAGTATAGAAAACTGGATCATTGTAGAGCAGCATTTCAGATTGAATCCAGCTCTGCCGACCCATCTTGTGGGCCCTTGAAAGCAGTCCATCACGAATCTGATGGAGATATTGTACATCCAGTTTTGCATACCTAATTTGAGCTTTTGACAGCGGACGCTGTAACCAGTCTGACCACTGATGCTTTTTTGAAAGTCGGATGCCAAGAAAGGTGTTGACAATTTCCTGCAACGAGTAATACATGCCAGCACCAAGTAACCGAGCTGCACGCTTTACATCAAAGATGTTTTGAGGAACGGCTCCCGATCTGTTGGCAATCAAGCATAAATCCTGACCTGCATCATGCATGATCTTGACAATATCATGACTTTCAAGGACTTGACTTAGAGCACTTAAATCATCAAAAGCCAGTGCATCTATCAGAAAGGTGTCGCTGTTGTCAAACCCAACCTGAACCACACATAAAACAGGGTCGGGATATCGCCCCGATATAAATTCGGTATCCAGAGCAATCTCCGATGAGGATTCCATCCTCGCACACAGATCCTGTAATTCTTGGATAGATGTAATCATAAAGGAACCTTGTTGCACTCTATCAAGTAAAAGGTGGGCTGTATAGGGATTGTGAAATCCTTTTCGTCCAATTCTTACTTAATTTAAGTTTACTCTTTCTGACATGCCGTACATTGTTACTGAGCCATGTATTAACTGTAAGCATACCGACTGTGTGGAAGTGTGCCCAGTGGACTGCTTCTATGAAGGACCTAATTTTCTGGTCATTCATCCAGACGAGTGCATTGACTGTAATGCATGCGTGCCCGTATGCCCAGTTGAAGCGATCTACCCCGACGACGAAGTTCCAGAGAAGTGGGAGCATTTCATTGAATGGAATTCGTATCTCGCAGAAAAATGGCAGGAGCAGGATCACAACATCATTGAACGTCAGGATCCCATGCCTGACGCAGAAGAGTGGAAAACTCGCGAAAAATCCGAAGAGAATATTCTGGAGTGGGACGCTTAGGTTCCCGCAGAATAGTCCGTTGCATAAGCCTTCTGCTCAGGGGTTAGCGTGTCAATACTGAGCCCCATCGTTTCCAACTTGAGTCGTGCGATCTCTTCATCCACGGAGGCAGGCAGATCAATGACCTGCTTCGGCAGTGTCGTTCCCTGCTGTTTTGACTGAATCAGATGAAGGTGTGCCATAAATTGATTGGCAAAACTCATGTCCATGACTTCCGAAGGATGACCCTCCGCCGCTGCAAGGTTCACTAAACGACCGTCCGCAAGAACATACACTTTCGTTCCGTCCTCTCGGGTATACTCACGATTATCGGGGCGGATCTCTCGCTGGCCCGTGGTAAGATCAGCAAGTTCAAGGAGGTTTAATTCCACATCATAGTGCCCGGTATTGCACACAATCGCTCCGTCCTTCATGGATTCAAAATGATGCCCACGAATGACATCTTTCATTCCCGTGGCCGTCACAAATACATCTCCAATACGGGCCGCCTCCTGCATTGGCATCACGCGCATGCCATCAAGAGTCGCCTTGAGGGCAGCTGCAGGTCGCACCTCGGTGACGATGACATTCGCTCCCATTCCGCGCCCCCGTATGGCAACGCCGCGGCCGCAGTGACCATAGCCAGCTACAACAAGGTTTTTTCCTGCTAGGAGCACACTACTGGCTCGAAGAATCCCATCCAGAGTAGACTGGCCCGTACCATAGACGTTATCAAAATCCCATTTCGTTTCCGTATCATTGACGGCATACACGGGATACAGTAATTTACCATCCTCGGCCATGGCCCGTAACCTTTGAACTCCAGTCGTCGTCTCCTCACTTCCTCCAATGATATGATCAGAAAGATGGGGGAATCGCTTGTGAATGGTAAAAATCAAATCTGCCCCATCGTCAAGTGTCGTATCAGGGGCTTTATCAATGGTACGGTCAATGCTCCAGTAAAATTCTTCTACATTCTGCCCGTACCATGCGTAGATCTCAATGCCTCCAAGTGCAAGGGCGGCAGCGACTTCATCATTAGTGGAAAGAGGATTACAGCCACTCCATGACACCTCAGCACCACAGGCCGCCAGAGTTTCAATGAGGACAGCCGTCTCTTTGGTGACATGAAGACAGCCAGTAATTTTATAGCCTTTGAATGGTTTTGATGCAGAGAATTGTTCTCTCAGACGCATCAGTACGGGCATTCGACTTTCCGCCCACTCAATTCTCATCCGCCCTTTGTCTGCAAGACTCAAATCACGAACTTTGTATGTACCTTCACGGTGGTGCATTAATGATTGATAGTTGTTTAGATAAAAGAAGCCGTTGAACGAGGATGAGTCAGCTGTGTTCGCCTATCGCAGGAGCATAATCGGCTGTTGATACAGTGAATTTCCTGCATTCATCCGAACCCAGTAAATCCCAGGTGCAAGCCCGTTAAGGTTCAAATGAAAAGCATACCCCCCTGCCTCAACTCTCTGATTGGTGATGGTTTGTATGCTCTGCCCCAGTGCATTGAAAAGGGAAATATGAACATTCATCTGTTCAGGAATGACATAGCTGATGGTGGTTTCTCCTAGGAATGGATTCGGGAAATTCGGATAAAGAACCACCTCAGTAGAGATCGGTTCGGGTCGCTGATCGTTCGTCAAACGGTAGTACTGTGCCTCAAGAACCTCCCAGTAATCCCCATCCACCTTTTGAGCTCCATGAATTAAATCCAGACGGATCTGGTAAGGCTGTCTCTTGGATGAAAGATCAAACCAAGAATCAATGGGTTCACGCATTTCACCAGAAAAACTTGACCTCTGTGCCTGAGTTGTATGAGCAGGGTCACGATCAGTGGTGAGCACTCCCCAGGAATCCCCTCCATCGGTAGAGATACTGACACGCCCTCTACTTCCATTACCAAGGTTGTAGGCATGGCGGAGTCGTAGCATCGTTTGATCCGAACTGCCTGAAAAGAATGCTGGTGGCAAAACGATGGACGATAGCCCAGAGTGTACATCCGTCTGTGCAGAGAACGTTTCGTTCACATTGGACCAGGCTCCACTTAGGCGTGCATTGGTCAAGGCGGGAAGCGGAGTTTCGGAGGAAATATGGAAAAAGTAGGGAGTATCCTGAGAAGGCTCTCCTAAAGTGAGCTGATTCGCATCAAAATCGCGTATGGTAATGTAGTACTCTACTGTTTGACTGGAAGGGATTGCATCAACGGGAAGATGGACTCGATACCAGTCGGAATTGAATCCCATCGGCCGGAGTCGGTAGGTTTGAATGCCATCCGATGGGCTGTCGGTTGAATT
Organism: Bacteroidota bacterium; assembly: GCA_026708685.1. Classification (GTDB taxonomy): domain Bacteria; phylum Bacteroidota; class Rhodothermia; order Rhodothermales; family Bin80; genus Bin80. Next base: position 14,131 of record JAPOUL010000063.1, on the reverse strand, counting down.
CAGCAGATGAAGACGGACGGATTCAATTCCAGGATCATCACTGGCTGAAACTCGAACAGGGAATGCATTCTGGTTAGGTGAAATAAATTGATTGACATAGGGGCTATACAGAACTTCAGGAGGGCTTGTATCCACTGGAGGTTGGATGAGCACCCGTGCATCGCGCACCGCCCACCCCGCATAACCATTGGTGGTTTCATGGCTGTTGCCTGATCCGGTTCCAAATGCCAAGCGGGTACTTATGTCCAGTCTGTATGCACCAGCGGGGGCATCGGGTAACGGAACGCGAACCCGCCTCCAGCCAAAGCTAGATCCCCCATAGGCAGGAGTTCCTTCTATTGGATTTGACTGGCTCATGATCACATTGCCATTGTATCCCCACTGGGGAGTAGCAATGAACCATGACTGTCCACCATTGACGGACATTTGAATTTGTCCTCCATCATGGATTACCCCACCCGATTCCCCAGGACCAGGTACATCAATATTCTCAAAATCATACCAATGCCAGAATTCAAGTTGAGCATCAGAATAACCCACCACATTTACATCAGCAAATGTGAGAAAACTAAGGCTGGACTGATCGGTGTAGGCAATCCCTGAGGTTGTCGACCAAAATGGACCTGAATGGCCAAGATCATCCCGTGAAATACCCCATTCTCCCTGTACCAATGGATCTTCCTCTCTGGGGTGCCAGATCCCAAGTTCATTGGTGCCCGGTAGAACATCAAGACGAAGAAGGGGGGCATCTTCGGAGGGGAAGGATGCAACATTGGGGGGATCTCCTGAATCCGAGGCGATAATCCGATATTCCATCTTCGTTCCCGGCAACGCACCCTCGGAAATATCCAGTTGAGAGAGGGTAAATGTGAAGAAATCGTTACCACTTCGCACGAGAGAGAAGGTGCCAGAGGATATATTCAAGTCCTCAGAAGATGTAACGACATACTCAATAGACGCTTGCGTGACCCCCACATTATCGGTAATCAGAATCGAGATTGGTTGCGTGGCATCCTGAATGGAGAGATGAGTGACAGGAGAGTAGCTGATGGTTGGAGCGACTTGATCTGGACCGATCCCAACACTCCAGAAATTGTCTGGGGCAGAGGGAGGGAGTGTATTGGTAGAGACCGATGTGGAAGCCTGAATATAGTATTCCAGAAGAGAGCTTGATGGAGGCAAATCAATCTCTGCACTCCAGAGCATATTTCCAAGATTCGTTAGGGAGAGGGATTGAAACTCTCCTTTATCGAACCGATACAGTACCTCAGCATTGGAGATTTCAATGCCGGGAGCTTGAATGGTTGCCTGAATTTGAATGAATTCGGTGTTATCCTGAAGATGTCGTGGTGGAGTATGAGAGATCTGTGGAATCCCATATTGGGCATCTACGAATCCATTGGGAGAAAACACTTCCATAATGTCATTTGCAAATTCGCCATTATACATGGCTTTGTCAGCCTTGAGAAGTGCAATCACCATATCGCGAGCCGTAAAGTTGGACCCGAGATAACTAAAACCAGCTAGGTGCAGACGGTCAGCATTGGTACGATTAATGCGTTCCTGTAAACGCATCATGAGTGCTGCCCAAGTGGTTCCGTAGGTATAAAAATTGCAACGTCCCCGACATTCTCGCTGGATCTCGCTATAGTGATGATCACCATCAGCACGGCGCCCTCCCCAGGCAACCCCGTCCCATGGAAATACCTGCCTCCAATCTCGTTGAGGAACCATCCCGGTGTCCATGAGATGTTTGCGATAAGAAACGGCCCAATAATCAGCGAATCCTTCGGCAAGAACAAGTTGTTCTCGTGCACGCCAAACCCCTCTAACCCGATAATACATGATGGCGTGTCCATACTCATGGAGAATAACTCCCACATCTTCCGCATCATCAACACCACCGTCACCAAAACTCAATGAATTCCGCAGTGGAGTAAACCATGAATTATCATCAGTACTGGCATGAGGATTTGCCGTGATTGGTCGCCTCGGTGGAGAATCTCCAGTATTAAGACTTTGAATATAACGCTGGCTCTCGTCAATAAAGTAATAGACCATGACGGCTTCAAATCGATCATCACTTCGGGTATATTTAAAAGCAGATGGATCACTTTCCACCGGAGGAGTGGAACCAGTGATTCGAATCCATGGCCCATTGAGACGATACGATCCATCAGACCTCTGTTCAATGTCTTGAAGTGTCACATTAGTGAGCAGGTTGTTGAGCGTTGGATTATCCAAGTCATTATTGTCCGTTAGATCTCCACCATAAGGTTGCCCAGATGCGGTGAGAGGATCATACAGCCAGATGCTACCCTCTCCGTCTACTTTTGAAGAAGAATCATCATGTGAAAAAATACGCTGATCCATCAACTGAATGAGGGTTCCACTCTGTGCGTCAAGGAGGACTTCCCATTCGCTAGGATCAGCGTCAGGCCAAACGATGACACGCCATATCAACCTTGGTGGATGATCAGGAAGGACCAGTAGTTCGGCGGGTGTAGAGGTTGCATCTTCAGGGGAAATGGCATCTTGGGCTATAGATTCTGCCTGAGAAGCAGTGATAGATGGGTTGGAGTCAAATAGACCAACATCCTCAAGATGGGGTTCATAACTACTTGTCGCCATAACTGGAAGACCAGAGCTGTCAAGGTTGACATGCAGATACCGTTCGTAGACTTTGACCCCTCCCAGCGTCTGTTGAAAGGTCAGATGGTGTGCACCTACGGTTTCCGTTTGGTGGATCAATTCCAAGTGTTCGGGAAAATGAATCCCAAACTCTGGTCCATCATGTTCCAGCCATGCTCGGACGGTTGCCTCAGGGGTTGAATGAGCCGTGATCGTTGGATAGAGTTGATAGGCTGCACGCAGAATTTCCAGCTCTTTATCCATCCGACCGTTCGCAATGTCAACAGTTGGAATGTCCACCCAGGCATTTTCTGTAACGACAGCGGATCTGGAGGACAGTGGTAGAGCCATCAATGCATCAGAGCGATCCTGTGCAAGGGCAGTCATGGTTCCACAATAGAAGAGGAAGACAACGAGTCCAAGACTTCGCATTAGAATGTGTAATGGTTGGTGATGATCACGCAACGATACTATCAGAAAGAGCTCAGGATGAACGCATCAGATCTGATACTGCATCCAGTGATTCCCAAGGAAAACCTTTCCGTCCAAAATGCCCGTATGCGGCCGTTTTTTGATAGATGGGTTGTTTGAGATTCAGTCGTTCAATGATGCCCGCGGGTCGTAGATCAAAGGTACGCTTGATGATCTCAACCAGATCGGAATCGGAGAGCCCATGGCGGACGGTCCCGAACGAGTTTGCAAAAATGGAGACAGGTTTGGGATCTCCTATGGCGTATGCAATCTGGATTTCCACCATTTCGGCGAGGTCTGCTGCGACTAGGTTTTTGGCTACATAGCGTGCTGCATAAGCTGCGGATCGGTCCACCTTCGTAGGATCTTTTCCACTGAAGGCACCACCACCATGTGCACCCCGCCCACCGTAGGTATCCACAATGATCTTCCGACCTGTAAGCCCCGCATCGGCATGGGGTCCCCCAAGTACAAATTCACCAGCACTATTGACAATGACCCTGGTGGAATCATCCATGAGCTGGGGGTCAATCACATGTCCGATCAAGTGCGTTTTAATATCTCTTTCGATCTGCTGCTGACTGATGCCACGGTCATGCTGCGTGGCAATGACAATCGTGTCCACTCGTTTGGGAATCTGCCCCGTTTCATCATACTCAACGGAGACCTGACTTTTGGAGTCAGGACGCAGATACGGCATCACCGTTGTTGTCTTGCGAATCTTGGCCAGTTCCTCAACGAGGCGGTGTGCATAGATCAGCGGCATGGGCATCAAGGTCTCGTGGCCGTCCTGGGATTCGCTGAATTCGCGGCATGCATAGCCAAACATCATGCCTTGATCTCCTGCACCCTGTTCACGGTCTACTCCTTTGGCAATGTTATCGCTTTGCTCATGGATAAGATCGGTGATTTCAACGGAATCCCAGCAGAAATCCAGTTCCTTGTAGGTGTAGCCAATCTCAAGTATGACATCACGAACAACCGATGCACGCTCTTGCGGATTGATGGGAGATGAAGACTGCGTTTCGCCAGGAATACGCGTTTCGCCCGCAAGAACTACTTGATTGGTGGTGACCATCGTTTCCACGGCTACTCGACTTTCAGGGTCGTGTCGCAAGTATGTATCCAGAATTGCGTCTGATATCTGATCGCAAACCTTGTCAGGGTGGCCTTCGGAAACAGACTCAGATGTGAATAAATACGCCATTTATTTATGGGAAAATGAATAAAATAGAACCAATACCAGTCCATATAGGTTAAACACAGCTTTTACAGCGTATCTCCTATTTTGTGCGAAAAGATAGGGTTTACTGTAACATGTTTTTCTTGCCGCACAAAGCTTGTGGCGGTTTCTCTTGAACATTAAGATTTCACAATTTTCTCATGTCAGAACTTGCTGATAAGATTAAGGCAATCGTTGTAGATAAATTAGGGGTTGCGGAGGAGTCCATTTCTCCAGAAGCCTCATTCACCGATGATTTGGGAGCAGACTCTCTTGACACGGTGGAGCTCATCATGGAGTTTGAAAAAGAATTTGATGTCAGTATTCCCGATGAGGATGCTGAAAAGATTGCGACCGTTGGGGATGCTATTGAGTATTTGACCGAAAAGAGCGGCTAGTTTTTCCGTTCCGAATCGCTAGCCAATGGTGTCTCACAGCAAGCCGCGCCGCGTAGTCATTACGGGCATGGGGGCATTAACCCCCATTGGTAATTCACCAGATCAATTCTGGGAGAGCTTGATGCAAGGGCGAAGTGGTGCTGCACCAATTACTCATTTTGATGCAGAACACTTTGCAACCAAGTTTGCATGTGAGCTCAAGGATTTTGATCCTCTGGATCATTTGGATCGTCGTGAGATCCGAAAAATGGACCCGTTCGCTCAGTATGGAGTTGTTGCAGCGGATCAAGCCATTCAAGATTCCGGTCTCAAGCCAGATCAGATGTCCCAAAGTCAGCGGGATCGGGTAGCAGTGATCATTGGCAGTGGAATTGGGGGAATTCAGGTGTTCTATGATCAGACGGCAGATTATATTGCACATGGTCCTCGTCGCATCTCTCCTTTCTTTATCCCCAAATTAATTCCTGATATCATTAGCGGTCATATCTCGATCCGCTATCAATTCCGTGGTCCAAATTTTTGTGTTGTCAGTGCTTGTGCCACGGGTAACAACAATATTGGTGATGGATTTATGATGATGCAACGGGGCATGATTGACATTGCATTATGTGGTGGATCTGAGGCAGCCGTCAGTATCTTGGGAATCGGTGGTTTTTGTGCTTTACGGGCCCTTTCCACTCGGAACGATGAACCAGAAACAGCCAGTCGCCCCTTTGACAAGACACGGGATGGATTTGTATTGGGCGAGGGTGCGGGTGTTCTGGTTTTGGAAACGCTGGAGCATGCATTGGATCGAGGGGCACATATCTATGCCGAACTGGTTGGTATAGGAATGAGTGGAGATGCCAACCATATTACCGCTCCAGATCCAGAGGGTTATGGGGCAACGCTTGCCATGCAGAACATGCTGTCGGATGCACATCTCAAGCCGGAAGACATTGACTACTTGAATATGCATGGAACCTCCACTCCGTTGGGAGACACAGCGGAAACCAAGTCCGTAAAAAATGTCTTTGGTTCGCATGCATACAACATGAATCTCTCCTCAACCAAAAGCATGACTGGCCATTTATTGGGAGCAGCTGGTGCGGTTGAGGCGATTGCAACGATTCAGGCCCTGAACAACGATATCGTTCCACCGACGATTAATTTTTCTCATCCCGATCCTGAGTGTGACTTGAATTACACATTCAATCAGCCTCAGAGGCGTTCCATCCATGTAGCCATCTCCAATGCATTTGGTTTTGGAGGTCACAACACCTCGGTTGCATTCCGGGAGTATACCGATTCATAGATCGGAGCGTTGATTTGGTATATGGTAAGGCTTGATGGCATCCGAGATTTGATGATCGGATACGATGTTCTTTCGTTGGCCTACATTAGAGGCCTACTCAACATTCCGTATATTCGGATCACATCTTCTCTGGGGGCAAATAGAGTTTCATACCGTACTTCAAGAACAATGCTCCTAGAGTCAAACTCACCTCCTGATCATAGGTCAGATAGCCTGAATCCATTAATACTGTGTGCTATTGGTGTGGTAATGTCTCTATCATCCCTAAGGCATCTAAGATTTTGATCGCACTTGAAAGCTGAATATCCTTTTGCTGTCGCTCAAAGCGTGAGACTGTCGGTTGACTGATCTCCACAATCGAAGCCAGACGACGCTGGGAAATGTTTCGTTCCTTGCGTCTTCTTATCGCTTCTTGGACAAGTAGCCCCCAATTGAGTTGAATGTTCCGTTCCATCGTTTTTTAATTTGAAGGTGTAGTTTGTCTTTCACAGATTGGTTCACATTTATTGATGTGTCAATCGTACTGTGAACCTTGTCAAGGCGGTGAGCAAAATCATTCACCGCCAGCATGATTGCTCCATCGGGGAGTCCAAACAGATTGCCCAGTCGGACGATATGCTTTGGTTTGAGATTGCCAATGAGCATCCGCTCTCTGCCTCCGATTCCCAGTGCGAGTGTCTGATATTGTGGATAACAGGCCGTTGCCACCAGATCGTAACAGGGTGCCAGTCGCAATCCACTAACTATATGTTGCATGGCGAAATTTTTTAGATGTGCGTCGGTATTCCCCACCAGAATACAGGCCATGATTCGACGAAACAGGGTATCGCATTCTGCTGGCATGCAGATATTTCTATGATCACAGATAAACGTTGCCATGTCGTCGTAGCATGCATCATATTTATAGTCGGATTGATAACCAAGTAGCTGGTTAAACTCTTCAAAATGAATCCAGTGACCGTCTTCGCTCCGATCAAATCGTTGAATGAGCAAAGCCGTTTCTGACACATCCTCTAGTGGTGCTAGCGCCGTTTTGGAAACGATATCATGGGGTAATAGAGTTGCACATGCCCGCATGGTGATATACTCAAGCTCAAGAATGTCGGGCAGTACATTAGACGGAAGCTTAGCGATGTAGTGAGCACTCTCCCCTTGCTCTGCGGCACGGTATCGTTGCCCTTCTTTGATTGCACCCAGTTTTGGCTGAACCCCAGATAGTGATGCTCTTGCCGCAAGAGCTGCAATGTTTTGGGAATCCAGGAGATCAAGGATCATCGCCCCCGTGGGTTTTGGGTCCAATATGTTTACTGCACCTGCAAGGTCTGAGCCAAAAGCAAGCAGTAGGGCAAAACGGTCTTCTCTTCGCAGGCCGAGTGCACGCATCTGTGCGTTTTTGAGCCAACCCTCTGCACACAGATTATCAAAGAAGGGATGCAGTCCGTGATCACTTACATGAGATTCTTCTTGAAGCGGTAGCGTGAAAGAGATCGCTGGCAGGGTACTTTGCAGATAGGACTCATCATAGGTGAATCCACACCGCCCATTTGCCTCTTGTCGCAGAACACCAGCGAATACACCTTTGTAGTATACCTTTCCCCAGAGATGGATAGCCATGACTCAATCCGTATGGATGCAATTGAAGCGTTAAACACTATAAAATATATTTGGTCAAATAGAGATATGTCTACTTAATATAAAACAAATTTAATCAGATAATTTACATCATAACCAATGATCAAATATATTTTATCAACCCAATAGGTATGATTTTGATATTTTGTCTTTCAAAATTTGTTTTTTTCCATTGACCATCAAACTGGATTCACCACATGCTCCGTTCATGGAATGTTCATAAAGCCCATGATGACGATCTACATCTTGAATTACAAGATCTCATTGATTGGGATGGACCATCAAAGTGCCTAGATTACAGAAATTAGCAGTATCAAAACATATCACGATATGCGGTAATCATTACATTATTTTGAATCATGATTTAGACACAGAAGGGGTCAAATGTTAAAAAATTGTTAAGTTTTTATTATATTTCGGTTAAGATCATGGGTGCAAGTGCAATAAACTACGCGAAATAACCCTGTTTTTAGCGGGTGGAAGCGCTTACATCCATGTCAGAATTTTCTTAACTCGTGATTCAATCATAGATCTGTTGAGATCCATGATCCCCAAATCACACACATCATATTTTTCTTATTTGGAGGACACATTATGATACGAAAACCTACCCTAAAGCCGCATTTCAAAATGGCGGAGAGGCAGAATTTTTTAAAGCAGTTGCTCTGTGTAGCAGTGCTGATGACCTGCTTCGTCCCTTCAGTACTTGCTCAACAGGGCAAGATTGACGGGGTGGTGACCGATGCTGGCACTGGAGAAACCATTCCTGGTGCGAGTGTTGTCATTGAAGGGACAACCCAAGGAGCTGCCACGCAAGTGGATGGATACTTCTTTATCAATAATGTACGCCCTGCCACCTACACATTAGTTGTTTCCTTTGTAGGATATGTTACCCAACGAGTGGAAGGTGTACGTGTATCGACTGGATTGACCACTACAAAAGACATTCAGTTGAGCGAGGATGCAGTTGGCATGGACGAGATTGTAGTGACCAGTGAACGCCCAATTGTTCAGTTGGATGTATCTGCAAACGTTGCAAGCCTCAACGCAGAGGCATTTGAAGATCTGCCCGTTGCTGGAGTAACGGAGGTTCTTGATCTTCAAGCCGGAATTGAACCTGGCCTGCGAGTGCGCGGTGGTGGACTCAACGAAGTGGCGTTTGTTGTAGATGGTATGAATCTTCGTACTGGGCGTTCCAACGAACCATTTACCAATATCAGCTATACCTCCTTAGAGGAAGTGCAGGTTCAAACCGGCGGATTTAATGCAGAGTATGGAAATGTTCGCAGTGGGATCGTGAATCTGACCACCAAAGACCCATCTAGAACAAGGTATACGGTTGATGCCATCTATCGCTATGAACCTGCTCAGGCTAAGACACTTGAAGCACTTGGTGGTATGTCTCTTGATAATTGCACATATCCTACTACGCAGGGCGATTGTGACAGTTGGTTTATTCGACCATTTTTGGACGAAGACGTTGCATGGGAGGGTACCGGTGCCAAAGATGACCAAGGAAATCCTGTCTGGGATTCATACACACAGAACCAGTATAATTCATTTGAGGGATGGAATGCTATTGCGGAGCGACTCAGGAACGATGAAGGGTTTGATGTGACTGCCCAAGATATGCAGGATTATTTTAAGCATACCCACCGAAAAGATAATGAGATCACTAAACCTGACTATGAAGTAGATGTTACGGTTGCTGGCCCCCTTGTACCAACCATGAGCGACAAATTGGGCGACTTACGTTTTTCCGCCTCCTACAGAGGAACTCAAACGGCCTATCTCTATCCTCAAACCCGTGATGCATTTACATCTCAAACTATCCAGGGTAAGATTATCTCGAATATTTCGCGTGGAATGAAAATCAGTGTTCAGGGGATGAGAGGGACCGAGCGGGGAATCAATAGGAATCAGGGATCTGCAGACATTCGCATGTATAACGGTAATATGCCTTCCTATCCATGGTGGGGGACTGGTGCAGAAACGGTTGATGGCATTAGCCGTCGTGGGCGGGTCATCTTCTCTGATGGAGCGTTTCCCTTAGCGAATATCGATCACACAATGTTAGGTGCTACCTTCACCCATACTCTTAGTCAGAGTACATTCTATGAGGTGAACCTGCAAAATATTTCTTCAAAATATCGTAGTCATTTCCCCAATTTACGTGATGGCTCTTTCATTGAAAATAACACATTTACCCCTGTTCCCTATACCAATAACTTTGGTCGATTAACTCCCGCAGGTGAGCAGAATAGAGACCAAGTCACCTGTTTTGGAGGTGCATCGGATCTCAATGGAGACGGTAAAACTCTACCCTACTGCGTTGGTGATGAGCCTTTCGGATTCTTAGGACAGGGTGGAAACCTCCTTGGTGGTGCAGAAACGACTGGAGGACACTGGGTCAAAACACGGGATACATCCGATGTAAGCGTTTTCACGGGAAGATTTGATCTGACCAGCCAAGTCACTCGCGTCTTACAGATTAAGACGGGAGCAGAGCTCATCATCAGTGATTTTGACCTCAATTATAAGAGAGTCAATCTCGCACTGATTGGGCCTGAACCTGAGGAAGATTTTCCTTTCCAACGTCAGCCGATTCAAGGTGCAGCGTATGCACAGGGAAAACTAGAATTTCAGGGCATGATTGCTAATCTGGGGGTCCGCGTTGATTTCTATGATGCTAATACGGAATGGTGGGTAACTGACAATCCTTACGATCAGGCTTACCGACAGCGTGCAAATGAACTTGATGAACTTCTTGATAAGGAAGACCCTGATGCTCAAATCTATATTAGTCCTCGTATTGGTGTTTCTTTCCCTATCTCTAACAATAGCAAACTCTACTTTAATTATGGACACTTCCGCCAATTACTTCAACCTTTTGACGTTTTTGGTGTGAGACAGTCACGTAATGGAGGTATAGATATTCTGGGCAATCCAGATCACCCAATGCCTCAAACGGTTGCTTATGAATTAGGGTTTGACCAAAATCTGTTTGATCAGTACCTGCTTCGAATCAGTGGATTTTATAGAGATATTCGCAATCAGCCACGTCAAGTAACCTACAATGGGTTGGGAGGAGTTGTGAATTATCGAATCACTGAGCCATGGAATTATAGAGATGTACGTGGAGCAGAGATCACTCTCACCAAATTGAGAGGAAATTGGATCCGAGGATTTATCAACTACACCTATCTCCAATCCAAAGGCGGGAATTTCGGATATGGCGTGTTTCACGAAAATACATTTCAGCAACGGACGTATTTACGGACATCTACCGACTATCGTCAGGGTTCCTCACTTGCAGAGCCATTTATTCGTGGAAATTTACTGCTCTTGACACCAAGCAGTTTCGTACCAGAGGTTTTTGACGGTGCTCTGCTCGGCGATTGGCGCGTGAGTCTTTTGGGTGAATGGCGAAAGGGACGACAGTGGAGATGGGCTGGTGGTGGTAGTGCGCCCCCTGAATTACAGGAGAATGTGAGCTGGCGAAGCTATGTTAACTTTGATTTACGGTTCACTAAGCATATTAACACCCGTTTTGGAGGAGCTCAGTTATTTATAGATGTGGCAAATGTATTCAATCGTCGTCATTTATACAATGACACAGGATTCCATCCTGATGGCCGCGATTTTGACCGCTACATGTGGTCGTTGCATCTGCCCGAGGATATATTTGATCAACTCAATGCAGTAGACGAAACACTTCCATATGCTGAAAAGACAGGACTTCCTTATACTTGGGTTCCTGGAAATGACCGCCCTGGAGTCTTTCGTGATCCGGATGTCGTGTACCAACCAATTGAAGCAGTGAAGTCATTAACTGGAGTTTCAGATGCGAATATGACAGCATGGTATTGGGCGGCGGATACTCAGACGTATTCTCGTTGGAATGGATCCAGTTTTGAAGAAGTTCCTGCCGGTGACGTAGATAAGGTGCTTGAAGACAAAGCATATATTGATATGCCAAATCTGCGCTTCAATACATTTCTCAACAATCGTCGGATCACACTTGGTATTCGTGTGACCCTATAGTATTTAGTTTTACTACAACCTGCCACGCTTCAGCGGAGTGGCAGGTTGTGAACTTAAATTGAAATCTTATGAAAATTATTTACTCTATGAAAGCGTTTTCTTTGATAGGCATGTTTCTGCTAGTTTTAGTGCCTTCGGCTAACGCTCAGTTTACTGCTCAATGGCTTGATATCGGTACATTTCACAGCACCTACACCGAATCAGGTGCACAGGACGAAGTTAATGGTTCTGCACCAGATGGAATGGAGTGGCCCGCCATCTTGCGCAATAGCAGTCATTACAGAGCAAGAGCATTGTGGTTGGGGACAAAGGATTGGACGGATTCCAATGGGCGTGCCTACCCGTATTTTGTGGCAAGGATTGGTCCTAGAACCTCTGGTGCGGATGTAACCTTTCCCGTACAGAATCGATTGATCAGCAAAACAGAGGACACTGTAGTTCAGGTAGATGGGTCCACTTCCTTTGACAATGTAGCAATCATTGACGAGGTTGATCCCTCAATTCCTGCGGATCGCATGATTCACAACATTCACAATACCTATATCGGGATTACGGTTGATCGTAAGGCTTATGCATATGTGAATCAAGTTCATGATGACTCTAATGTGATAGAGTACGTCTATACGAATACAGGAAATACTGACGAGGATGAAGATATTGAGTTACCCGATCAGAATTTGAAGGAAACCTATTTTTTTCGTATCCATAGACTCCGTGGAAATTTACAAGGAGCTTGGGCTGTGAGTGGCGGGCAGGTATGGGGTAAGTTCAGTATGATTGATGTGGTTGGAGATGGGCATGCAGACTATCCAATCTCGTTTACATCACAATATCTCTGGATTGGAATTGACCCTGAAACGCAGGGGGACTATGATCGTTTTGGTGGTTCGCTCTTTAATCAGCGGTCAGATTGGCCTCCAGGAGATACTCTCGGCCGTCTGTCAGGTGCTACCTTTATCGGTCGTGCTACGATTCATGCCGATAACTCTCCAACGGACCAAACCTACATTCGCTGTACAACCGCTACTCTCAATACTTGTCAGCCGTCTACCATGGGATTTATGGATCAGGATGAGGCACTTACTTCTGACGGAAGTTCTCATGAGGACTATTACGAGTTAGGAATTCGTACCAGAGAAAACCCTGATCGAATATCTGGTGGATCTGCTCAAATGTTTCCACATTATGCGGATCGAATTGAACCTGATGGCACTTTTTGGGAACCAACAAATGATTCTTCTACTGGAAAGCAGGGTGGGCATGCATTCACAACGGCTTATGGCCCTTATGATTTTGCCCCAGGAGAAAGTGTACGTATTGTTGTCGTTGAGGGGGTTGGTGGGCTGTCTATTGATGCCAGTACCCGAATCGGTAGAGCATTTAAGCTGGGGGGGGATGATAGAGATACTGACCTGATTAGGTATGATGCCAATGGAGATGGGATGATTCAGACTGGAGCATTTGATTATAGCATCAAACAGATGGATACTGATGGTGATGGAATGTTTGATACATTCGGTCATGGGCTAGAAGAGATGACCAAAAATCAATGGGTTGTAACAGCGAGAGATTCACTGTTTGAGGTCTTACAGCGTACGATTAATCTGTATGCAGCCAGTAATAATATGAGTACATACCCTATCCCTGAGGCACCGCACTCCCCCCTGACGTTTTCTATTACTGGACGCCCAGATAAAGTTGAAATCACATGGACGAATCCATCTGGAGGGCCTGCCCGAACGGCATGGCAGTTGTATCGGACCTCACGATTTGAAGACAATATTTACGAAAATTGTCTTAGCCTTGATACTCGACAGTTCGTAGATGGATCTAATCCGTCAGATCCAGCTGATCCATCTTCCTCTCAGCAACAACACTGTGACTATGAACTCATTGCAACGCTTGATGCAGGTGCACAGTCATATGATGACACAGATCTAAACCGAGGAACGGACTATTACTACTATTTACAGGCGATTGGAGGACCACAGCCCAGTGATCCAGATGGTATCACTGGCACTCCTAATGGGGTCCCCCTCCGTAGTTCTCGCTACCTCACTCAAACCTATCTGCCCGTGAATCTGAAACGTCCACCTTATGGATCAACTTCATCTGTTTCAGATGCACGCATTGTTCCGAATCCTGTCAACCTTGGCTCTGATCCAACGATACGGTTTGATCAGGAGGACAGAATTGCTTTCTTCAATATCCCTGGCGACTGTACGATTAAGATCTATACGGAGATCGGAGAATTGATTCATACAATTGAGCATAACGATGGAAGTGGAGATGAGCTATGGAATCTCACCACTACATCTAGACAGTTGCTTGTCAGTGGAATTTATATTGCCGTGATCACTGATAATAGTAACGGTGAAGAAGCCATTCAGAAATTCACGGTCATCCGATAGATGAGTTTGCATCTGTTCAACGGATTTA
>JAPOUL010000098.1 GCA_026708685.1 Bacteroidota bacterium | reverse complement strand
TGTAGGATAGTCCAAGGGTATCGTAACTGCTTGATCTAAGGCATCATTCAGGGTAACTGTGACAGTAACTGATTCTCCCTCTGTAACTGATTGACGATCTACCGTCAGAATAACCTCCGTCGGAGGTGCCGTGTCATTATCCAAAATCGTAACATCAACGAAACTTGGAGTGCCCAAGTCTACTCCCTCTGGCTTAACGAGGCGAATGCGGAACGACTCATCGGGCTCGGAGATCTCATCATCGTCAATACGTAGATATCCCGTGGTGCTAAGTGCTCCTGCAGCAATGGTCAAACTCGGAAGCTCCGTATAATCATTTGGCTCGGTGTCTATATCTTCATACTCCAATTCAAGGACAGTGGGCGTTGAAACCGCTTCCGATAGCGTCACGGTAAGACGAGTGGTATTGCCCTCTGTGACAGGGTTGGGGTGCACCGATAAAGATACACTTGGCGTAGAAATTGGACCATCATCGTCGTCAATGGTGACCTTAACATCTTTGGTGACACCATTATAGCCTCCGTTGGATGCGGTCAGGATGAGCGTTATGGGGTCATCAACGGTATCGTCATCTTCACCTGCGTCCAGAGTCACTTCTTTATTGATATTCCAAGTCTCATCTGTAAACGTCAGCGTCGTAGTATTGGAAGACAAATCAGTTCCTACTGTGCCGGTAATCGTAACCTCTACATCCGCTGATGGCTGATTGGATAAACTAATACTCAATGGGATGGATTGTCCCTCAAGAATAGTCAAAGATGACGGAGAAGTGATCTCTGGTTTGTCTGGATCCTCAAAGTTCACCGTAATTGTTGTATCAACCCCATCATAACCTCCCCCTGATGCAGTCAATGTGAGCGTTTCTGATAGACGATTGATCAAATTATCATCAGGATCTGCCATCAAGGTCACAGCGACAGGATCATCATAATTAGAAGCATCAAAATTGATGGTCGGTGGATCGGGTGCATTCAAATTGGAGGATGTCTGTTGATTTACCGTGACCGTGACTGGCTCCAAAGGGGGTAGACTCAGACGTACCTTCAGTTCTCTGGATAGCGTACCTTCTGTAATGGTAATTGGCGAAGGTGCCATGATTTCCCCATTGATATCATTATCGTTGATGACGACCACCACAACATGGGTCATGTCATAGCCTCCACCCGTACCTGAGAGGGTGAGATTTACTGTATCATTGGCATAGTCTTCATCAGCATCTGCTTCTTCTGCGGCAGTGAGCGTAATCGTCTGAGCATCATCATAGTTGGCTACCGTAAAGGTCAAAGAAGACACTGATACAGATAGGTCGGTCCCAGATTGTCCAGAGATTGCAACCTGAACTTCACCTAAGGGCACAGCAGATAATTTGATCTGTAAGTCTTGGGTATCTCCTTCAGTCACGGTCAGCGTCTTGGGTGCTTCAATGGCACCATCTACATCATTGTCCTCAATGCGAATTTGTACAATTCCAGTCAGCGTTTCGTAATTTGCACCAGTCGCCGTCAATGTCAAGGTAATTGGATCATCTATTGAATCCTCGTCCTCCTTGGCCGAGAGGATGACAGTCGTTGTATCATTGGAGTCGAAAGATTGAGGGGTGAAGGTAAGTAAATCAGAACTCAAACTCAGATCGGTATTTTCATCTCCAGAAATCGAAATCTCTACTGGACCCGTGGGGCGGCCTGCAAGAAAGATTTTAAAATCCTTTTCATTGGTGCCACCTTCGGGTACAATGATTGGATCCGCGGGATAGATCAATTTATCGTCGTCAATTTTGGTGATGGGCACCTCTGTTCGGGTTCCGTCATACTCAACAGCGTGTCCAGTAAGCACCAGTGTGCTTTCATTATCAATACGATCGGAGTCCTCCAAAAAGATGGCACTTACTGGCTGAAAATCACTCCAGTTTTGAGCATCAAAATTCAAGACCTTGGCAATGTTGGGATTGACCAAATTCGGATCACCACCTTGAAAGGCATTACCGATATCCACAAGTGGGTTCTCGTGAATACGAACATCTACAGCACCAGTTGGCGGTTGGGATAATTTGACCTGAAATGCCTTTGCAGGGGCCTCTCCCTCAAGAAATGTGATTTCTGAAGGTTCAACAAGGATTTCCGCCCCGCCTAAACCATCATCAATGACTTCAATTGGGATCTTTAGGGTACGACCATTGTAGCCACCATTTTTGGCTGAAAGCAGGATTGTACCTTGCTCATTCTCCGTGTTGTTGTCCGAAGCGGCAGACACGGTGATCCACTGATCATCAGAGTAATTATCAACTCGAAATGTCATCTCTGATGAAGACCAAGTTACTTCTTGAATCGGTTTGCCTTCCCAGCCTATATTAACATCCACATCATCCAACGGACGATGTGATAGCCATACTTTAAAAGAAAAGCTGCTTCCTTCTTGAACAGAAAGTGATAAAGGGTCTGCAAAAATCATGTGCCTACCATTATCCGTAATGGATCTAATGCTAATGATACCATCATTAGCATTAGAGAAACCACCACCCGATGGGGTCAGCTTAATCGTTACAGGAGGAGAATCATGGTCAATCTGTCGATTACTTTTTGCAATGAGCCACACGGATTGCTCGTCATACCAGTTATCAGGGGTAAATGTAAGGGTATCTGCAATGGGAGAAGTACTGTAAGGTCCACTATGAAGTCCGAAATTAATCGTATGATTGTAATCCATGGAAAGCCCAACTGAAACATCATCTGAAGGAGGGCGAGATAAACGTACAAGAACTTGTTCACGCTTTCCTTCAGTGATTTTTGATATGTAGTAATTTTGCCCTAACCTAGAGACGGAATATGGGTTATTTGGCCGAAGGTAGAGGCAGGGTGATTGTTCTGCAGGCTCACATTCATTCTGAACATCAGCGTCAGGGCCTACGTAAATGGTTACTACATTAGTAGCATCAAAGCCTCCGCCACTTGCGGTCAACTGAAGATCAAATGTATGATTAACGGAATAGTCGCCTCTACCAGCAGTCACCGTAAAATTCTTATTAACTGGGTGATGTGTAGAGCTAAAATCCGAAAATACCAGATTTTCAGGAGTGCGGCGCATGGACGGATGATGGGAGGAGACATCTGAAATTGTGACGGTTACATCAGAGGTGGGTGTGCAATTATAGTAGAGAGATATGGGTAATGTAATTTGTGTTCCCTCAGGGATTGATATATGGCTCAATGGGTGTACCAAAATCCGACGATTATCACAACGCATTAAGCCTTGGATATCAGTATCATAATACATCGCTGAGTCAGTAGATATCACATGATTACCAGCTTCAAACTTTGGATCTAACCCATAGACAGTAGTGGTGTCCAATTGCGTTGATTCGTGAAGGATGAGTGGATCTACTTGTTGAAAAGATTCTTTGCCCAGACATATCTGAGCGGTGAGGCCAATAATCAGGACTGCAGTCAAATACTGTAATCGGAAGATCTTTCTAAAAACGAATAGCAGGTTATAAACATGGGAAACGACTATACGCTCACTCATTAGAGAGTTGTATACTGGCCTGCATGACAGAATAGGTAGTCTACTGATGAAACACGCCATTATGAAAAGGATCGTTATGCTATATCGTATACATCATTCAATGAAAGAAAATCATAATACTGCTTACATCTCAGATCTTCTATTCACGAGTAAGGATGGGGTTCCAAGAGTAAAATCCTATCGTTTCAGCAAAGAGAAAATCAATCACATGAGATTTGCCAAACGGCTCATATCCTTGGTTTTGGATCGTTGAAGTGATCAAACCAATGGAAACCCTTGAAAAGAAGCATACCTCATTGCGTGATCCAAGAGATTTGGAGCAACGAGTAGGTCAGATCTCACAAACATTGTGGAGATCAACGGCGAGCGGGTCAATATTGGGTGTTGATGAAAAAGGACAGGCCTCCGCCAAGCCCGCCACTGAAGAGATCCATGTCTCCATCCAAATCAATGTCAACAAATGCGGGGACAGCAAGGATCGGAAAGGGGGCAGGCAACGTTCCAGATTCTACAAACAAAGGTAACTTGGTAGTGCCTTCGTTGAGGTAGAGGAGAACCCCACCCGCTTCCCGACCAAGAATCAGATCCTGATCTCCATCACCATCTATATCCAGAAATCGAGGAACATTCCTGCGTCCAACATCAATCCCCTCAAACTTGTCACTGATCAAATCAAATTGGGGCTGCTCTGGGGTTCCGTTGTTGAGATAAAAATTAAGATCGCCCGACGATTCACCAATAAAGAGGTCGAGATCCCCATCGCCATCAATGTCTACAAACGTAGGGGTGCTGTTACTGCCTCGAGTAAGTGTCACTGTCTTGGACTCATCCAAGACGAAGTGTGGGGTTTCGGCCGTTCCGTCATTTCGATAATAGAGGCTACCGCTGTTCCATGTACCTAGTAGCATATCCAGATCTCCATCTGCATCCAAATCAGCAAGTGCAGGTGCAAGGTTGTAATTACCTCCAATGTTGAATGGATCTCGCTGAGCCCAACGGATCTGGCTACCATCGGATGTATTTTCATAGTAATGGATGGTGGCAGTGGTGTGATCATAGGGAGAGATCTTGTTGGAGATCAACAGGTCCTGATCTCCGTCGCCATCTAAATCAGCAAATACTGGATAGGAATCGGCACCGACATCAATTCCTGATAGCAAAGTAGGCGTTGTCAGCATCAGCCTTTCATCAGTTGGATCCATGAGGTAGAGGTTGTTGACCGCAGAAGAACTCGGATTGAACGCCCCACCAAGAACCCCGAAAAGGAGCTCAAAGACACCATCGCCATCTACATCTGCAAACTGGACCGAGTTATACCCGCTGGTCTTGATAGGATCATCAGGTGGGTAGGCAACAGGCTCGTTACGCAGGTTGGGCTCTTGACAGGTTCCCGTATTTTCAATCAGTAGAATGCCCGCTTCGAAAAAATCGCCCCAAAAAAGATCCTGATCCCCATCGCGGTCAATATCGTGGAATGCCAATGCATTGGCTCCATGAAGGGTCGCAAACATGCCAAGAATTTCAATGTCCTCAAAACGGTCCGTAACCAGCTGAAATCGTGGTAAGCCAGATGCATCAGATCCAACGGATTCATAATGCAGGACTGTCCCACTGACCCTCCCGATCAGAAGATCAAGATGCCCATCGCAGTCAAGATCAACAAACGTTGGGATATTCTGACGGTCAATAAACAGGGGGACCCCGTTGGCATCCCGAAGAGAGTCAAGGGGGGCCGCGAAGGAAGCAGATGCAGGAGTTCCCTCATTGCGAAAAAAGCGCACATAACTGAAGATGGTCTCACCGATCAGATCATAGTCACCATCCTGATCTAAATCAACAAATCGATACCATTCCCCGACATCCAAATCTAGATAGTGATC
The DNA here is from genome assembly GCA_026708685.1 of Bacteroidota bacterium. Taxonomy (GTDB): domain Bacteria; phylum Bacteroidota; class Rhodothermia; order Rhodothermales; family Bin80; genus Bin80. The sequence goes on along the minus strand of JAPOUL010000098.1, from coordinate 91,225 downwards.
GCTACGCCAAGTGAAGGAGGGTGCGGTAGGCATGCCCGTATTTTCGAAAAACTTAATCTGCCCCGTCAGTTCCTGAAGAAATAGGTCCAGATCCTGATCGCCGTCAATATCCACGAGCTGAGGACGCGGGAGATTGAAGCCCCCATGAAATGGATGGTCCAGCTGAATTCCATCACGATTAATCACCTCCACGCCGTAGATCTCCTGAGAATAGGATGGAGGATAGGCGGGGGGAGAATCACTGGCAATGCGTGAAGCACTGCACCCAGCCAGGAGGAGCAGGAGCATCCAGAGTAACCCCCATATACGGGACTTATCGGGTGCCAAGACCAGTCGGGTTCGGGCCCACTTCAAGCATTCTCTTGATCTCACGAGTTTCCGAATCAATGACGGCAACAAATCCGGGAGGCGTGGAATCCTGCCATGTGTATCGTCCAGCATAGGCACCATTTAGATTGTTGTTAGAGATATAGACGGTTTGCCCATCGGGGGAAATAGCAGCACCATGGGGTTCAGATAGCCCCTCAACAGTACCAGCGATCGTGCGTTCATCCAAATTCACCACCGTAGCACGATTACCCATTTTATTGCCAAACCAGACATACTCACCATCGGGGGTGAAGACCGGATGCCAGGGTGCCATACCAACCTGAATGGACTCTTCCAGAGTGGGGTTTGACGGATCCGATGTATCAAAGAAGAAAAATTGCCCTGTCAGCTGCCCACCAACCACCATGGTTTGACCATCAGGTGATACGGCAAACTGGACCAGCGTGTGAGGATCCCCCTCAATAGTCTGGAGCTCAGGGCTTGCGGCAGCATGATCAATGACCGCAATACGGTTTTCGGCGAGGCTGCCGACATAGACATAGGCACCCGTGGGGTCAATGGCCAGGGCATGGGGGCGAGGGAAAAAGACATCCAGTTCTTCAGAATCCATACCATTACGCTCAATGATACCAATGCGCTGGGGCGGGTTAATGGCTTTCATGGAACGGCCAACAAAGAGGAGGCTGTCGGTGGGGCTGACCACCAGCATTCCAGGCCTTTCAAAAGGGATCTGGCCAATCAGCTGGTTGTCCTGATTAAACTTTAGAACCCGATCGTCACCAATCAGAGAGACATAAAAGGCTGAACCATCAGGCTCCACAGCGACATGATGGGGTCTGGCATCAGCAGTGAAGCCAAGGGACTGAAGATCAATGGAACGAATGATGACATTGGCATTCATATCAATCACGTTAATCGTTGCCCCTCCCTGAATACAGACATACAATAGGTCGGACGCATCCGAGAAAGCGATCTGTCCATTATCATTGGGTGCACCTTCACTGATCCAGGATCGGACGATGGCGAGATCCTCGTCGGAAACACGCAATGCCATTTCGCTCAGAGAGTCATCACTGGAGAGCATTCGTGCCAGACGGGTCAGCAAACTGCCATCAGGATCATAGGGGATGACAATTTCCCCATGCTGTGACCCAGCCATGATGGAGTCCCAAGAATCCAGCGACAGTCCAGTTTCGCGTTCCAGAAGGGGTGCAAAATCCTGCTGGATGATGGGTAAAACATCTTCACTGAATACCACTTTGTCCGTTTGGGCGTATGCCAGATGTGCACCGAGCAGCAACAGGCATACAAGGCTGCAGAACCGAGTCTTCACCATCATTTAAATGTCAATATCCTGTTTTTTCAGCACAAACAGTCCCTCACCAATACCGCTCACGATGATCGTTCCACTTGGAAAAAATGGATAGTTGCTCCATGATCCATCAAAACCGGGCTTATCGGCACCAGCGGGATAGGTATCAAAAAAGCCAATTTCAACAGGGTTCAGACGGTCGCTGATATCAAAGATGCGAAGACCGCTTCTGTAGTTGGATTGATACATCAGATCTCCCTGAATGTATAAATTATGATCACTGGATAGATTTTCGGAAGTAAATTCCTTGACCAGCAGGGGATCATCAAGATCGCTCACATCCCAGATGAGTGTGCGCGTCCCAACGACTTTTTGATTCAGCTCGTCAAGCTCATCATTCATGTAAAAATACTCAAAGTCTTCGGTCAGCCACCCTTGATGGGTGTAGGCATAATTTGGATAATCAGCAACCGATACAGCGACTGGGTTCTCTTTGTCGGTCACATCAGAGATGCTCAGAGCAGTTTCATTGGAGTTAAAACAGATCTCTCGCCCCTGATAATCAGAATCAGGGCCCTCGTAGATCACACACTGGGCATCATGCGAGTAGCCCGTACCTTGGCGCCCCGTGCTGACATCAGCAAAACAGCCTACGAATTCAGGCGAAAGAGGGTCCTGTATATTGAGCATATGCAATCCGCCCCCGCAGGTGGTCCCTCCATCTCCACTTCCAACGATGTAGGCATATCCCGTATCTTCATTGATCACAATATTGTGAGAACTGGCAACTCCATCGTAATGGGCATCAGCAGAGAAAGAAACGGGACTGTCATGGTCTCCACGCAGATGCGTCAAGTCAAAAATCTGCATCCCGTGGGCACCCGCATTGTCGGCAACAATGAACGCATGGTTGGCATAGATTTTGATGTCACGCCAGGAACTTGGATTCGCTCCCTCAGTCAATGGAAGATCGCCTATGAAGACGGGATTGGTCGGATCGGTCACATCAACAAAAGCGGTCCCATTGCTTCGTCCAATCACAGCATACTCACGGCTGGTTTCAGGATCAACCCATCCCCACAGGTCATTGGCCGTCACGCCGGGAGATCCACCAAGGTCTTCAATCGTCATATAGGACAGCAAATCAATGTTGCCGCAGTCAAACTGACCTGCAACACCTTCGGTACAATCGGCAGCTCCACTAGATAACAGGACCACTTCTTTTCCGGTTTTGAGAGGATCACTCACCGCCCACTCTCCTGTTTCACTATTGAGGGTTGCGATGCGAGTGGATCCTTTCCCAAGAAACGTTCCGGGGGCGCTCACGATAGCAGTATGACCGCTTAAGGTGATGATCATCCCAAAGAGCAGATCTCCATCGCCTGCGGGAATTTCAGAATTCTTCGCCCATAGATTCGACTCCCTATCCAATTCATACACCCATACGGAACCTTGCTGTGCGTTCACAATGGGGTTGCCGACCATCAGTGTTGCGTCATCAGCACTGAATCCAAGACCGAAAATGTCAATGTTGCCATTGGACTCACCGTCCAGAACTTGGTGGACAGCAAGGCTACTGTCTTCCATCATGGCCCAGACGAGTTTACCAGGGGGAGGAGGTGCTGTGGGGGATACATTCGGAGTAATTCCAGGGGCACCAGCAAGAAGCATGGATCCCGAAACGATTTGCAGACCGCTTCCAAGGGCTTTTCCATCAATTGCTTCATGGGTTCCGTCAAGCACTTGTTCACCATGCCATGAGCCGTCATGATCAACGAACTGATAAATTGCACCAGCACCTTCATTGGCACCGGGTGCACCAACATAGATGACACCATCATCAGTGATGACGACTGAGGTGCCAAAGAGATCTGTGACCTCTGTATCTTCCATGGTCAGTTGGCCAGAAAATGTATATTCACCATCAGAAAGCGTGTACACAGATACACTAAATGTGGAGTCCACTCCCGTCATACCCCCCGTGACAATAGTCTCTCCCGTGAAGGCAAGGCTACCACCGATAGGTGTTTCGTCTGATCCCTTTACCATGTGAACCTGGGTCCATTCATTCGTTTCAGCGTTGTGGGAAAAGATGTACACCGCACCACCCGAATTATTCATGGATGGTGCACCAATCGCAAGGTGATCACCATGAACAGCGATTTGGTAGCCAAACGCATTGAGCGCTTCTCCATCAGAGGCCGTGAGTTCTCCAACGACTTGCCAACCCTCTTCAGAGTCAGAGTGCTGATAGATATAGACACTACCGGGATCTTCATCACTCGGCACTGGATGAGCAACGAAGGCAGAGTTGTGAGAGATCTCAGAGGCAAGCCCAAATGCATTGATCTGTGCCTGGGAGGCCATAGGAAAGATGAAGAGGAGTAGAAAAAATGAGTATCGAGTGAAAAAGCGGTTCATGAAGTATGCAATAATGTGTTAGCAAAGGTTGTACTGATTTGCCATGCAAATGATGCAGGGCCCTTTAAGAGTCCATCTTGAGGGCCAAAAATGAAAGAGGAGGCAGTACGGCAACAATACTGTAGGGGAGTCCATGGCTCGGAACAGGCATGGGCTGAATACGCCCCATATTGCCAACGTTGCTTCCACCATAGATAGAGCTGTCGCTGTTGATGCGTTCCACCCACCATCCCTCTGAGGGCACTCCAAGCCTAAAATTGTGACGGGGGACAGGAGTGAGGTTCAAACAGAACAAAATCGCTTCAGAATCGTGACCGCGCTGATAGATCAAAATAGAATCTTCAACATGCTCGCCGATCCATCGCCAGCTATGGGGACCGTCATCCCACAGAGCAGGCGATTCACGATAGAGAGTGTTGCAATCCTGGACAAGCCGAAAAATTCCTGAATGGTTAGGGCTGTTGAGTAGATCCCAATGGAGTGGGTGATCATGCGTCCATTCATGGGTCTGGGCAAACTCATTGCCCATGAACAGCATTTTCTTCCCTGGATGTCCGAATAGATGTCCGAGAAGAAGTCGATAGTTCGCCGCCTTCTGCCACTCATCTCCAGGCATACGATCCCACAGGGATCCCTTGCCATGAACGACCTCGTCATGGGAAAGGGGAAGAATATAGTGTTCACTAAATGCATAGAGAAAGGAAAACGTGAGCAAATGATGATGATATTTGCGGTGAACAGGATCCTCACTCATGTAGGCAAGGACATCGTTCATCCAGCCCATGTTCCACTTGAACATGAATCCTAGGCCTTGGTCATAGGTGGGAGCCGACACCCCTGGGAAGGCAGTAGACTCCTCTGCAATGGTAAATGCACCCGGAAAATGGGAGTAGACCGCCTCATTGGTCTGTTTGATCACATCAATGGCCTCAAGATTTTCTCGCTCTCCAAACATATTGGGTGTCCAATCGTCACGCGAATAATCCCTGTACAGCATGGATGCTACTGCGTCCACACGGAGGCCGTCTATATGGTACTGATCCAGCCAGAAGAGTGCATTGGAGACTAAAAAATTACGCACACCGGGTTTTCCATAGTCAAAAATATACGTTCCCCAATCGGGATGCGTGCGCATCTTTGGGTCATCGTATTCATAGAGCGTGGAGCCGTCAAAGAACACCAGACCCTGCGGGTCTGTCGCAAAATGTGCGGGTACCCAGTCAATGATGACTCCAATCTCATGCTGATGCAGGGTGTCAATGAGAAACATTAGGTCTTCGGGGGTTCCATATCGGTAACTCGGTGCATAATAGCCGATCACCTGATAGCCCCATGAACCATAAAATGCATGTTCTGCCACAGGTAGAAACTCTACATGGGTAAACCCAAGATCCTTGACATGTTCTGCAAGAAGGGGAGCAATGTCCCGGTAGGAATATGAAGTGCCATACTCTTTATGTTTCCATGATCCGAGATGGATCTCATAGATGGAAACGGGTTGATGGAGCAGAGCGGGACCATCGCGCTTTTCCATCCACTTTTGATCCTTCCACTGATAGGAAAGGGGATTCAAAATGGCGGAGAGTCCCTCAATGGAACTTCCATGTGAATGAGGGGGCTCCATTTGAACGGCATAGGGATCGCACTTGTCAGCAGTGTACATTCCACGCTGGATATGGTATTTATATCGCTGACCCTTGGAGGCATCGGCAACAAAGCACTCCCAGCATCCACTTCCAGTTGGCTGCATGGGATGGGCCTGAGGATCCCAATGATTGAAATCGCCGATCACATGCACGGAATCTGCATGAGGGGCCCAGACAGCAAACCAGGCCCCGTCGGACTGGAGATGACCACCGAGCCGCTCATAGCTCTTGATGAGGCTACCCTGATCCCAGAAATACAGATCTTCGTCCGAGAGCCACCGGGGTGGGTTGAGTTGAGATTTTGCAACCATGATGATCAAACGAAATAGTCGAAATCAGCTTCGGTGCGTACTCGCTTCAGAACCTGAAAAATCCGAGCTGGCATCACATGAGGATCAACCCGAATGCTGTGAAAGCGACCCTGCCAGATATAGCGTTCTCCTCCCAGTAAATCCAGCATCTGGAACGGAGATGCATTCGGCAGATTGAGCTGCTCAAGGGGCAGTTCAAGCTCGCCCTCCTGAACCTGAAATGGATCTAGGCTAACGATACATACTATAGAGTTTGAATCAGTGTGTTTCCAATAAGCGAGCATCAACGGATTCTCAATCTTGAGGAATTGCAGATTGCGAAGTTCCTGTAAAGCAGGGTGCTGGTTCCTGATAAGGTTAACCGATTTAAATAAACTCTGGAGCGAGGAAGGATCATTCCAGTTCCAGCTACGAATCTCGTATTTTTCATTATCGGCATATTCCTCGCGATCGGGATGTTGATTGGCAATCACGTGTTCAAAGGGAGGTCCATAAACACCATACACTGGTGACAGGGTTGCCGCCAGAATATACCGAATGATATGGGCTGGTCGTCCTCCACTGGTGAGGTATTCGTGCAGGATATCAGGTGTGTTGGGCCAAAAGCTGGGCCGGAAGTATTCAGCAGTATTGGAACAACATAATTCTTGAAGATAGTCGGTAATTTCTTTTTTGGTATTGCGCCAAGTGAAGTACGTATAGGAGTTGTTGAATCCAATTTTTGCCAGCGTATACATGGATTTTGGCCGGGTAAATGCCTCGGCCAGAAAAATCAGATCGGGATATTTAGTCCGAAGCCGCTTCAGGCACCACATCCAGAATGCAAGGGGTTTGGTATGGGGATTGTCCACTCTAAAGATGTAGATCCCGCGTTTGATCCAGAATTCAAATACATTCTTGAGAGCCTCCCATAGTTCACGCCAGTCGGCACATTCAAAGTCAAGAGGGTAGACATCCTGATATTTTTTTGGAGGATTTTCGGCGTATCGAATGCTTCCGTCAGGTCGTTTTTTAAACCATTCTGGATGTTGTGTCACCCAAGGGTGATCGGGGGAGCACTGGAATGCAATATCTAGAGCAACTTCAATGCCCAAATCGTTGGCAGTTTTGAGGAATCGTTCAAACGCTCGGAGTCCGCCTAGGTCTTTATGAACACTCGTATGACCTCCATCAGGGCTACCAATGGCCCATGGGCTTCCTGGTTCTCCGGGTTTTGCAGTGGGGTCATTGTCTTTCCCTTTTCGAAAGGTCGTTCCGATGGGGTGAATGGGGGGAAGATAGATGATATCAAATCCAAGATCTCGGATACGTTCAAGGCGCAGGGCAGCATCATCGAATGTCCCGTGAATACCGGCTACGGTGGATGTAGATCGGGGGAAAAACTCATACCATGCAGCGAAGGCAGCCAATTTTCGGTCTACCTCTACGGTAATCGCATCGCTCTGAATGGCCCCTTTCTGAGGATCGTTTTTCCGAGCCAGCAAAAGTGATTCCTCCTCCAGGGGCGCGGCTGTGTCTCCATTTGAATAGCGTTTTGCATACGCGAGGAGTTTTTCGCGCGCAGCTACGGGAGCATTCACTGCGTATTCCTTGAGTAGTGCGGCCCCTTCAAGAAGTTCTACCTTTAGCTCCGAGGCGGGCATGTTAGCTTCATAGCGTCGAGTATACTGCTCTTGCCATGATCCATAGCGGTCAATCCATCCCCGAATATGATAGGTATAAATGCCGGGAGAATCGGCGGTAAAACTGGCGGTATATTCGTCATTATGCAACGGTGTCATGCTGATTTCCTCGGTGGCACCACCAAGGTGAGTGACATAGAGTCCTGCACGGAGCAAGTCGTGTCCATCAACAATCATCCCAGCCGTCACATGGATGGGCTCCCCGACAGTCCGTTTGATATGCCAGTCACCGTCATAAACCCTAGGAGATACAGAGGTGATAAACACGCGAGACCAGCGATCTGAGATTGATTTCATAGTTTTAGGGATTTTTTATTCCCAGTGGGTGGAAAATCTACAGTTCTATCGTTTAACGCATGGGTTTAAAATAATTCCCATGATATCCATTTAATTGATGAGCGAACATAGAGAATTAGGTGCCCATTTGGAACCGAGTGGTACCCATTTTGCCATTTTCAGTGAGCATGCGCATCGCATTGAACTGGTTTTGCTCAATGAAGAGCATTTGATTGAACGCACGATAGAGGTGAAAGGACGATCAGGTGATGTGTGGGGCCAATTTGTACCAGGGGTTCAGGAAGGTCAACGATATGCCTACCGAGTACATGGCCCTTGGTCACCCGATGAAGGACACCGATTCAATGGTGCAAAACTTTTATTGGATCCGTATGCATGTTCCATCAGTCGTATGCCGCTATGGGACGAAAGCCTCTTTGGGCATGACCGAGCAAAAGATGACCGCATCCTCAATCCATTGGACAGTGCCCAGTATGCACCCATTGCCATGGTCACCGATCCAACGTCACCTCGAAACTCACATGCAAGACCGTGCATTCCATGGAGCGATACGGTTCTCTACGAAACGCATGTCAAAGGTCTCACGATAGGAAATCCGAATGTTCCAGCATCCATCAGGGGTACCTATCTGGGGGTTGTATCGGATCCGATCCTTTCCCATTTGAAGCGGTTAGGTGTGACCACACTTGAATTCTTGCCTGTATACGCAACATTGCAGGATGAACGCCTAGTTCAGCATGGATTGTCCCAGTATTGGGGATACAATCCACTTTCATTCTTTGCTCCCGATCCAAGATTTTCATCAGGAGGCCCAGCCACGGCCGTTTCTGAATTCAAAAGGATGGTTGATACCTTGCATGATCATGGATTTGAGGTGATTCTTGATGTAGTCTACAACCATACCAGTGAAGGAAATCATCTTGGACCTACCTTATCGTGGAGAGGCATTGATAATGCGTCCTATTATATTGCAAAGTCGAGGCAACCGCGATATCTATATGACTGTACAGGCTGTGGAAACACCATTCAGGTAGAACACGGATTTGTTCGACGTATGATCATGGACAGTTTGCGCTATTGGGTAGAAGTGATGAATGTGGATGGCTTTCGATTTGATCTGGCAACCACGCTGCTTCGTGAACATCGCAAGGTAAATCGGCAGAGTGGCTGGCTTCATATGATCCAGCAGGATCCCGTGTTGTCCAAGGTAAAATTGATTGCTGAGCCATGGGATCTTGGGAATGCAGGGTATCAGTTAGGGAAGTATCCCTATCCATGGAGGGAGTGGAATGATAAATACCGTGATGTCGTTCGTCGATACTGGTGCGGTGATCCGAAGGTAACGGGCAGGTTTGCCACTCGAATTGCCGGGTCCAGTGATCTGTTTGCACCAAGGCATCGTCATCCTTCCTCATCTATTAATTATGTGACTTCGCATGATGGATTTACCCTCAAGGATCTAGTATCGTACAAGAAAAAGCATAATCAAGCCAATCAGGAAAACAATCGTGATGGCACCAATGCCAACTACAGCCAGAACTGTGGAGAGGAGGGTCCTTCAACCGACCCTGATATTTTGACGCAAAGAGATCGTCTTCGTCGTAGCATCCTGACCACATTGTTCGTCTCTCAGGGAGTGCCCATGATTTTAGGTGGAGATGAGCTGGGGCGAACGCAAATGGGGAATAACAATCCTTATTGTCAAGATAATGAGGTATCATGGTATGACTGGAATCTCTCTTCGTCTGAGCGTGAATTTCATGCGTTTGTCCAGCGACTGATTGCCTTCCGAAAAGCACATCCATCGCTACGACGAGATCGTTTTTTGACGGGGCAGATTGGAGAGCAGGGTGTCCCCGATGCGATATGGTGGCACCCAGACGGGAGGCAGATGCAATCGGATGATTGGAATCACACACAAGCCTTTGGGATGTGGCTTCTGGATCAGGATAGGCTACTGATCTGTTTTAATCCAATGATGGATTGGGTCTCATTCAAGTTATCCAATGAGTATCAATGGTCGTACGAATTGGGCTGGGCGGACAGTGGTGTAGAGGCGGACTCAAGAATTGCCAGAGTTGCCCCGCAATCCATTCTGATTCTACGGGGTGAATCTCCCAGTCTGAATAGCTAAGTCATGCAGCCATGTGCTGTATGACTCTCTGAGTTGGGTAAACTGTTCAAAGGAAAGGGACCACTCCCAATTCCCGAACGCCGTACCAGGGAAATTCATACGTGCGTGTGTATCAAGAGACAGAACATCCTGTGCAGGCACAATTACCATTCCAGCTTCTGAATGCATACATCGTTCGATGGCTTTTTGGCATACATCTTGGTCCGACTGAATCTCTAGATAATCCTTTGCAAAGTGATGTTCATATTCGGAATGTGACTTCCACCATCCGAAGAGAGTATCATTATCATGAGTCCCTGTATAAACACATTGGTTGGACTTGTAGTGATGGGGCAAGTGGAAATTATCGATGCCAGAATCAAATCCAAATTGAAGGACTGCCATACCTGGAAAAGCATTGTTGTCCATCAATTCAACGACATCGGCAGTAATGACTCCCAGATCTTCAGCAACGATGTGAAGAGGACCTAGGGCATCTGTGAGTTGATCAAAGAGGGGCTGACCAGGGCCTGATACCCATCGTCCATGAACTGCGGTCTCTTCGGAGGTGGGGATTTCCCAGTAGCCAGCAAATCCTCTAAAATGATCAAGACGGACACAATCGCAGAGACTGAGGGCTCGCTTCATACGCCGGATCCACCAGTCAAACCCTTGCTGTTGCATGATGTCCCACCGATAGATGGGATTCCCCCATCGTTGACCGGTACTGCTGAAAAAATCAGGGGGGACTCCAGCAACGACGAGTGGATCTCCGGCGGAGTCAAGTTGAAACAACTCTGGGTTTGCCCATACATCAACGCTATCATGGGCAACATAGATAGGGAGATCCCCCATGATTTGAATTCCCTTCTGCATACAATACTCACGAAGTTGGTTCCATTGTTGATCAAAAACAAACTGTTCAAATAGAAAAAACTGAATCAATGGGTCATTCAAGCTCATTTGTTCGTGATCCGCCCTTCGCTGGGCTTCGGTCCAGCTCGTCCATATACGATGGCGATTTTGGGTTTTTCTTTCTTGGAAGACGGCATATGGGAGGAGCCAGTCTTTTTCTCGTTCAAGAAACGACTGGAATTCATCGGTCTTGGGTTGATCCTTAAATCGAGAATATCCGAGAAGTAGGATTTGGGATTTGTAGTTCCATGCACTACTATAGTTGACGGGGCCGCCTATATCCATGTACTGGCTATTGATTTCTGATTCGGTCACCCAGCCATCTTGTACCATCAGTTCAGGGCTAATCAATAGTGGATTTCCAGCAAATGATGCGGGGCTTGCGTAAGGGGAATTGCCGAGTCCAACTGGACATACGGGAAGGACTTGCCACCATATCTGCCCAGAGGCGGCAAGCGTATCCACAAAATTTCGAGCCTCTGGCCCGATATCTCCGATGCCGAAGCGGCTGGGCAGAGATGTAACATGAAGAAGAATCCCGCTGGATCGAGTCATCTGAGGGCTGTGTTAGGGAGGTTGAGTATGCGGTCAATAACAGCATAGGTCAAAATATTCATCAAAATGACAAAACGATTAGGTCAAGAAATTGCAATTAAACGTTATCAGTTGATCTCTGACCACTGTATGATCTGATCTATCATATTGAATATAGATCAAGATTTCCATTATATCTTGTATTAATACTCAGATCCTTTTTTTCAAATGAAATATTCTTTTGATCTCTTCATTTTAGCGTGATGAATTCACACGGTGACGTTTGAATTAACGATCATTAGACTGTGAAAGTTCTTTGACTACATGGTGGAACTTCAAATATCCAATTCACATAATAATGTATGCTGTAAGATGCCTGCTAAAATCTCATTCTGTTGGATTCACGGGAGGGGATAGGACTCAGAGCAGTCAGATGGCTCCAATTTGATAACGAGAAGGTGATCGGTAGCTCTATTGGGGCGGCTCGGAGATTGATAGAAGGATGACTATGCCTATCAGTATGGGAATCTTTCAGATTAACATTGAGGATATGAATAGTGACATTGGAGTATGTGCTTTTATCAGATACCTTTTTTCGTACGGATAGTATGCATCTTAACCATTCACTGTTATACTGAAATCAAAACCAATTACTTCAATCAGGCTTTACTTTTAATGGGTTTAGGATTGTTTACAAATGATGTGTTTTAGGAACAGCATACTCATATAGAGGTTTATATCTTAACTCAATTCTTATCAGGGCATATGCCCACACAGTTTTCTTTTTGTGGTCACGAGACATTCTCACTACGGCTCAATTGGTTGAAAAAAGCCGTTGACATTGTTCACAAAAAAAGCGACATCTTTAACTCGGATTCAGCCATTGTTCAGTTTGGGGTTGGAAAGAATATGGTGCGTTCTATCCGCCATTGGAGCCTCGCAACTGAAATTATAGAAAAAGACCCTGCCTCCACAAAACACAATATCTATCGGGTTTCAGAATTTGGAAATTACCTCTTCGGCAGACAGGGCGTTGATCCCTATTGCGAAGATACCGCTACACTTTGGCTCTTGCACTGGCTATTATGTTGCTCTACTGATCACTCTACGCTCTGGCATTTTGTCTTTGGCCATTGGCGTGGAGGCTCTCTTGAACTTCGTACTCTAAAACCAGCACTACAAAAATGGCTAGAAGATAGAAATTCTTCCTTGCCTTCAGACACGACCCTGAAGCGTGACTTCCAGTGTCTGATTCACACCTACGTACCTAAACATCGCCCAAAATCATATCTTGAAAATATTGTAGAGTTTGCTCTGGTCTCGTTAGGACTCGTTTTCGAAGATTCGGGTTCTATTTATCTTCATCAAGGACATCGCCAAAATCTTCCCCCGGAAATTTTTGCTTATACTGTTCTTGATTATTGGAACAGAAATTTCCAGGAAGTCAATACTCTTTCGGTCAAGAATGTCTTGATGCACAGAGCGAGTCCGGGACAAATCTTTCTTTTGAGCGAAGAACATGCATTTCAACTTGTCACACAAATTGAGGCCTTTGAAGATCCTCCATTTCGTTTTGATTCTACCGCTGGGATTCATCAATTTTATCGTATGCCTCATGTCCAGCCAAAAGATATGCTGAAGCGTTACTACCGTCATGCCCATGCCCGATTAGCTGATACCTCCGAATGAATATATCGATTCAGAGTTCATTTCAGCGTAGCGTTAACTTAGTCCGTGATTTCTACGGTGAACACGAGTTTGACCACTATATAGTCACTGCTAAATCTCTGGAGTTGATTGAGCGTACGATTGAGTCCCTAAAAATGAATCCACCCAGGGGGAATGCTTGGTCCATTACAGGTCCCTATGGTGGAGGAAAGAGCTCTTTCGCACTGTATTTATCACATCTATTAGCTGGCAATCGAGATGCATGTAATCAACTGGAAAAATCCTCTCCGTCTCTCTTTAATAAGCTAGAAGATTTAGGTGAGATTACCTACTGTCCAATATTAATTGTGGGTTCACGAGAGCCTCTGAATCAAGCTTTGCTTCGTGGCTTGATCGTCGGAGCTTCAACATTTCGTGCATCGTTTGCACGCCATCGCGGGAAGCCAAATGCAAAGATCAATCGTTTTCGTCGTACCATTGACGAAATTATTCAAGAAGCTGAAGAAACTCCTGCACAGGACATCCATGATGAGATTGTTCTCAACCTTTATCAACGCATCGCTACATCGGTAAATAGTGTCACCAATGGTGGACTCCTTATCATCGTTGATGAACTTGGAAAATTCCTTGAATTTGCTTCATTCTATCCAGATCAAGGGGATCTTTATCTTCTCCAGAAACTTGCTGAACATGCTTCAGCTGTCGGATCTACTTCAAAACAGAATGCTCCTATGCTTCTGTTTACTATTTCTCATCAGGCTTTTGAACGTTATTCGGGCAGACTCAGCTCTTCTCACCGAGATGAGTGGCGTAAAATTCAAGGTCGTTTTGAGGATATTGCATTTGTTGAACCACCAAGTGAAACTCTCAGGCTTTTGGCCATGGCCATACAGGTTACAGATGCTGCAAGCCTCCCTAAACATGGCATCATCATTATTGATCGTTTCATTGACGCGGTGACATATCCACATGGCATGAGTCGTTCTCAGATTCGTTCATTGCTTGTTGACGCACTTCCACTGCACCCAGCCGTAAGTCTCATTGTTGGTCCATTATTTCGCCGCCTTGCTCAGCATCAAAGATCCCTCTTTACGTTTCTTTCATCTGGTGAGCCTTTCAGTTTTCTGGATATCCTGACTAAGTTCCAATTGGACGGAAAAGATTCAGAATTATCTGATGATACTACCGCGATTCAGATGCCCCAGTATCGCCTTGATCATCTCTATGACTATGTTGTTGGCCCCCTTAATGCTTCTCTTTCCGATTCCCGTATCGTCAAGTTATGGGCAGAAACCGAGGCGGTCCTCGCCCGTCTGAACAACCCCGATGAACTTACGACTCAATGCATAAAACAGATCGCTTTGATGAACTTTGCTGGCTCATTCGCTGGCTTGTATCCTACAGCCAAAGTGCTACAATCTACTCTTGATGCCTCTGATGAGTCCGTAATACATACTCTCCAAATGCTCCAGGAAATGCGAATGGTTATTTACCGTCCAATCAAAGGAGAATATCATCTGTGGCAAGGTAGCGATTTTGATCTTGAAGAGGAACTCATGGAAGCACGCAATCAACTGTCCCCTCGCATCTTACTTTCACATCTTTTGGAACAAGCACTTCCGCCTACTCCAGTAATTGCTCGTAGACACTCTTTCCAGACAGGTACGACACGGGTTTTTGAAGTCGTCTATTCTTCAATTGAAAATTGGCAAGACGATCTTAATGCTCCCCTTGAATGGAGCGATGGAAGACTCATCTATCTCCTTGCTGAGTATGATGATACCGTAGGAGATCTCATTTCTTCTGTTCAGAAAATGGTCACTAGTCCTCAAATATTGATAGCCATTCCAAATCGTGTTGAGAATCTTCGCGAATCCGTTTTTGAACTTGCATGCATGGAGTGGATTCGTGATCATTCTCAGCAACTCCAGGGTGACCAAGCGGCTCGTCGTGAAATCTATCAGCACATTGCAGAGTTGACTCGTTATGTTGAGCAACGTTTCGCTTCATTGCTAATGACCGATTTTTCAAAAGGGTACCCATGTACATGGATCTATAAAGGAAAAGTATTCCATCTCCGAAATGAGCGATCTTTACAGGAAATGCTCAGTCACATTTGTGACTCTGTTTTCTCGGCTACACCCCACATCTGGAGTGAGCTACTGAATCGCCACAAACTTTCCAGCTCTTCGGTTAGGGGATTAAAATTACTTCTTCAAGGGATGGTCAAACATGGAACATCACGGCGGCTTAGTATAGAAAAGTTTCCTGCAGAATACGGAATGTATGCCTCCATTCTTCAAGCCTCTGGTATTCACCGTACATCAGATCACGATTCAAACCACTGGATATTTGCTCGGCCCAATACCGACGAGTTTTTAGGATTTACGGAAGTTTGGGATGCGATTACCGAGGCCCTTTATAGTGCAGATGGTCAACGCGTATCGATTCAAAAACTCTATGAGATCCTACGCTCTCCTCCCTATGGTGTCAAAAATGGACCCATTCCCGTCTTTCTCATGGCCGTATACAAATCTGCTGAATATGAAATAGCGGTCTATGAAAAAGGTACATTCATCCTTCAGTTTGATTATGAGACAATTGAGCAATTCATTAGGATACCTGAGAATTTTGAATTTCAGTGGGTGGAGATCAGTGGGGCAAAAGCAGAAATACTTCGTCAACTTGCCCCGATAGTGGGACTACCGAAATCCACGACCCAACCCCTACCCATTGTCCTGCGGATTCTGAAACGAATCCATGACTTGCCTCCCTACGTTCGAACAACGGGGAATCTCTCTACGCTTAGTTTAAACGTTCGCTCAGCTCTGCATCATGCCGTTGATCCAAATACACTCCTTTTTGTGGATCTTCCAGAAGTCTGTGGACTCCATTCATTCCTCCAAGATTCTAAGTTCTCACCTGCACAAATTACGACGTTCCTTGAACGCCTGCAGGAAGCACTTCGCGAACTGAGTGGGGCTTATGATGAACTTCTACAGGACATTCAAAATCAGATTAGCCGTATCTTTAGATTACGCTCAAAAACAGCAGCCGAGTGCAGGCATGAGCTGGCCAACGGGGCATCACATCTACTGCCCTTCGCAAGTGATCCTAAGTTCAAGGCATTTCTGGTTCGTGTCACGGATGAAATTCTCGATACGAACAGCTGGTATGAATCAATTGGTACTCTCTTGGCACAGCGTTCTCCTGTTCAGTGGAGAGATGATGACATGGCTGGATTTGTTCATGCACTTCATGAAGTGGGCCGTCAATATTTTATGCTTGAACCAATTGTGTTTGATGTACAACACGAACATGGAGAGTCTGAATATTCTCCGTCCGACTCTATGCAACTCAACCGAGTTCGTTTAAGTGTGACTACACAATACGAAGATCATCATGAACAAGTGATCAGTATCCACCCGGAGGATCATGAAATCGTTGAACATATCTATCAGCAGCTTCATACTGAATTAGCCGATCAAGAGGTGACCATTGAGACCAAGATAGCAGCACTGGCTCAACTATCTAATGATCTTCTCATTCAACGCGAGACTATCAGCCATTCCAATGAGTGAACCCCGACATATTATTGCTTTCAGTGGAGGTAAAGACAGTAGTGCCCTTGCCATTTATCTCCATGACCCCCAGCGCTGGTGCAAGATCCTGGGAAAATCTATACCCCCAGACAGATTTCCCATTGAAAACCCAGAATACGTCTTTTGTGATACAGGTACTGAACTGACAGAGACCTATGATTATCTTGATCGCCTTGAAGCTTATCTTGGTCAAACGATTCAACGCTTACGACCCAGCTTTGCTACTTCAAAATCTGGTGCTCCAGATCAAACACCATTTGACCATTTTCTTGAACTCTTCGGTGGATTTCTTCCGAATCCAAATGCTAGATGGTGCACCCGCCTCTTGAAGCTCATGCCATTTGAAAAATATATTGGCGAAGATCAGGTCATCAGCTATGTTGGAATTCGTGCAGATGAGGGGCACTGGCGCGTGAATCCTAAAACAAGACAGAAATACTTTGAACATCGCAAAGGATATATCAGCACAAAACCAAATATCACCACAGTGTTTCCGTTTATAGAAGATGATCTTCACAAAGATGATGTCTATCGTATCCTTGAAGATAGCGGTGTCGGTCGCCCTGGCTACTCCCATTGGCGATCTCGCAGCGGTTGCTACTTCTGTTTTTTTCAACGAAAGAGTGAGTGGATAGGGCTCCTGGAAAATCATCCTGACCTATTTGAACGGGCAATGGCTTACGAAAAGGTCAATGAAGACAACGGCGAGAGCTTCACTTGGTCCGAAAGAGAATCTCTGAAAGAACTTTCCTCCCCCGACCGCGTTGCACAAATAAAAGCAAAATCTAAACAACATGAAAAAGCTGTTCTTCAAAATCGCACCAATGTTACGCTCATGGAACAGTTTTTTGACGAAGTGCGTGATTTGGAAAATAATACTAGTGGTTGTAACATATGTCACCTATGAACATAGCAACATTCATCATTGAATCAACAAGGTTGATCTGTATGATTTTTTCAACCCAATCACTATGTTCCTTGAAATTGTTTTCTCAACTCCAGCACATAGATTCCATGGTTATCCGATGGAATCCAAATATTTAGATGCATCCAAGTTTTAATGGAATATTTCAGTTAGATCACAGTGATGACCTCCACCATGGCAGTGATGGATCAGGGGCATAGATCACCATATAGTGCCCCACTCCGGAACCCATCTAAACGCTTTCACATACCTGACTGGATCCATTTTGAACATGGTCCATTTGCACATCAATCCAAAGCTGTCAATGCATGGAGGGACGGTGGATTTCGCGGTATTCTAGAAATGGCCACTGGTTCTGGAAAAACGATTACTGCAATGATAGGGGCACACCGCCTCTATCGCAAGACAAAGCCCCTCTTCATCGTGATTGCTGTTCCTTACAGACCTTTGATTGAACAGTGGTGTGATGAAGTCCGTCAGTTCGGGCTCAACCCTATCAACTTAACAAAGGTTGGCAATGCAACGATGCGAGGATGTGATCTTCAAAGGTTACGACGGAGATTACGATCCAACTATTCTGATCTTGAAGTGGTCGTGGTCAGCCATGATACGTTATGTACACCCAAATTTCGTTCCTCCATTGACGCTTTTGAATGCTCTCGTCTACTGATCGCAGATGAAGCACATAATCTTGGATGTTCATCGTTTATTGAACATTTACCTCAGTTTTTTGAATACCGACTTGGGCTTTCTGCGACACCTATTCGTCAATATGATCAATTAGGAACACAGATTCTCCTTCGTTTTTTCGGACCTATTGCTTACCAATTCACACTTAAAAATGCTATTGGTCGGTGCTTAGTGGGCTATGATTACCATGCACATATGGTTGAACTTGCTGACAGCGAGCTGGACCAGTGGGTTTTCTTGACCGATAAAATCCGAAAAAATCAGTGGCGAATAAAAGATGACAACCCCGATGAGTATTTATCAAAACTCCTGCGTGATCGGCGTGCCATCCTTGAAACGGCTTCGTGCAAACTCACGAAACTCAATGAGCTCTTGTCTAATGAAGATACCAAGAACTTGCATCATACCCTTATCTATACATCCGATAAAGGTCCAGATCAACTCCGTCAGGTCAATCAGCTTCTCCTTGATCGGAATATCCTTTTTCATCAGTTGACCGCCGCGGAAACCGCCAATCGCCATCGGACACGGCAGATTATTGAGTCATTTCAAAAAGGAGAAATCCAAGTTCTCACCGCGAAGAGGGTCCTTGATGAAGGAATCAATATCCCACAGATTCGGAAAGCGTTCATTCTTGCAAGCACGACCGTTCATCGCCAATGGATACAGCGTCGGGGGAGGCTTTTAAGAACTTGTGACAGTATTGGAAAAACACATAGTGTTATTCATGACTTTTTAGTGCTACCACCCCGTATGGAATACGGACTTGACGCTTATACCAGAAAAATGGTGCGATCTGAACTCGTCCGAGTTCAAGAGTTTGCAAAACTGTCACGAAATGCAGGTCGTTTAGATGGACCGCTCACAGCCATTGATATGATGGTTAATGCAGCATTTCGGTAAACTAGGACTTAATATGTCACTCCAAAATAAAAAGATTATCTCCATCATTCAGGAAGAATGCAAGGATACCATCGAAGAACGGTGCCTTGGTTACCGCAAAGAACTGTGTGAAACTATTGTGACTATTCTCGAAAGTGAGAGACTTCACAAAGTCTCTTCAATGAACATTCAGAAACGAGTCAACGATAAGTGCACAACCATGGCGAATTTTCTTGCCAGAAAACTGGAAGAATCCACCATCATCAAGGATTCTGCATCATGAAATTGCTCAGGGCTAAGTTTCAGAACTTTCGAATGCTTCGTGATCTTGAACTCGATTTTTCATGTGACTCTACGAAGAAACTTACGGTGATCCGTGCGGCGAATGAGTCTGGCAAGACCACGATTCTTCATGGACTCCAGTGGGCTTTGTATGGTGATGCTGCTCTCCCCGCCAAAGGGGCAAATTTTAGGTTATATCCCATTGACTGGAATGCCCGAGATGGAAAACGAGCTCCCATTACTGCAACCGTAGATTTTGAGGTGACTCACTATCGGCTTGTGTCGGGTAAACAACGAAAAACAAGCTATCAATACCGCCTGATCCGATCAACTAATGAAGAGATTGACAGCCAGTACCGTCGTCAACCCTCAACGGTGAATCTGTACAAGTTAACCGATAAAGGAACCATTCTTATCAACACACCTGAATCCATCGTCCATGAAGAACTCCCCCCAGAATTACGAGAGGTTTTCTTTACCGACGGTGATCGAGCCTTGAGTTTTATTGAAGCGGATGTTCAAGTTTCTACAAAACGGGCTAGGGTACAACGAGCCATTCATTCTCTGCTGGGGCTGGAAGTGGTTCACGCGGCAATCGGACATGTTAAAAAATCTGCGGCTGAAGTAAATAAAAAGGCTAAGCAGCTCAGCGATGACGGACAATTAAAGAACATCTCTTCACGGCTGGAGGAGTTGGAAGTGCAACATGAGACATTACAGCATGATCTCCAAGATGCTACGTTACAATTCACAGCTTATGACCAACAGTGTGATAACTATGAACATGAGATATCGGTCATCCTTGAAAAAGGCGATAAAGAAAGGTTGAAATCCGATCTTGATCAAGTCCGACGAGAAATTAAGGATATAGATAAAAAACGTGACTCGGCAAAAAAAGTCCATTCCGAACTGTTTAAAAGCCGATCTATTGTCATCAACCTACTTTCGTCTCAGCTTTCCACGGCCTTTGCTATGCTGGAAACACTACGTCAGGAGGGTAAAATTCCCAATACAACCATCCCAGTATTGCGAGATTGCCTAAAATCCAATCTCTGCATTTGTGGGGAAACCCTAAAACTTGATGATCTTGGAGCGGAAAAACGCCGTAGTCATATAGAGAAACGAATTGTAGATAGTGAAGAAGCCGATGAACTTCAAAAAATCATTACTGAACTCTATTACAGTACTGCAGTGGACAGAGACGAAATATCTGCTGAAACTCCATCATGGTTAAGCAAATACCAGGACGCATCACAAGAACGTGATCAACTCTTTGAAAAACGCCAAGAAAGAGGACGTAAATTGCGCAGTCTGGAACAACAGATTGACGATCTACCAGATGTGGATCTTATAGGAATTCGTCAAACCCTGAAGAGTTGCCGAGAACAGCGCGATATCTGGATGCGTAAACAGGTTGAGATCAAAACTCAACTGGATGTTCTAAAAAAAGAGCATGAGAATCTTGTCATTGATCGTGATCGTCTCCTTCGTCAAGAGAAGCGGGGTGCACTTCTACGTGCTGAACTGGATGTAACAGGTGATGCCTTACAGGTGCTTGAAAATACTCACCGACGAATTACACATCAGGAATTACGAAAAGTAAGTGATCTTATGAATAGTATTTTTCTGGAGATGATTGGTGCCGACCCAGAACAGGGAGCTATCATCCGTCGTGCTGAAATAAGCAGTAAATTTGATATTCTTGTTTACGGCCCCAAGAACCGGGCGCTTGATCCAGATCGGGATCTCAATGGAGCATCACGGCGGGCACTAACCCTTGCATTCATCCTTGCCCTTACCAAAATCAGTGAAGTGGAGGCTCCCAATGTAATTGATACTCCACTTGGAATGACCAGTGGTTTTGTGAAGCAGTCCATCTTACGCACCGCGGTGCGAGAAAGTCAACAACTGATCTTGCTTTTAACCCACGACGAAATCGCCGGATGTGAAGACATTATTGATCAGGAAGCAGGTATGGTTTACACCCTTACGAATCCAGCTCATTATCCCGTCATGCTGAGTCATGATCCTAAGATAGATGAGCGTAGAGTACTGCGTTGCACTTGCAACCATCGAAATACATGTCAGCTGTGTCACCGCCGACTCCATTCAGACATCCACACTGTCAATTCTTCTATTTGATCCTATGGCAGATAAGTACTACAATCCGTTTCAATCCAATGATGTTCGTGTTACGAAAGAATTTCATCAGGAATTTCAGCGGTACTGTCAGACACAGGGAACTGTGGATATTGATTTAAGTCCTTTTCCACGCATGATTGATTTTTGGTTTTTATCTTTATGTGTTGCATGCCAGCTGGAGTTAAAACCTGTTGATATCTCAAAATTAGACACCGTGAAAATCATTGATGGATCTATCTTTTCAAGCGATCCATGGCGAATTGATGTTCTCATGCTGGTTGCGATTAGTCAAAGTGGAGATCTATCCATAGTATCAGAGCCTCGCCAAATGCTATCGATTGCCTCTGGACTTGCCGCTGCGGGAATTCCGAAGGTGGTAGAGATGCTCAAAGATGGTGACGCTGAACCGATCTGGAATCTTTCTGATGCAGTGGATACTCTCATCCGCCTTCAATCATCTGAATAATTTGCAGGAGATAACACTATGTTCAAAGTTTGTGCACGAACCGTACTGGCTCTTGGTGAAGAACTGATTAGTTCTGATATCATCGCATTTTATGAATTGATCAAAAATGCATTTGATGCCAAATCTGAAAATGGTGTAGAAATTCATTTTGAAATCACCCTCCGTCGCAATGACTATATGAAACTCCGAACGATGGCCTCTCGCGGTACAGTAGATCTTGCTACATTGAAAAACGATGTATTTGCCGTTCTACATAAGCCTGGGTCACAAGATTCTCTTGATCATTTTCGCCAATCCATTGATCAAGCCGAAGATATAGATTCGTTTGTAGCCATCTTGGATGAAGCCTACATGAATGAAAATCGGATTATTGTTTCTGATACGGGTACTGGAATGTCCCAAAAGGAGTTAATCGATAATTTTCTGTCCATTGGAACGGCATCTCGCAAACGAGCGGTGGATGAGGCGCTGGCTGATCGTTCATCAACGGATACATCGGTTCCCTATCTCGGTGAAAAAGGTATAGGACGATTATCCGCTATGCGACTCGGCAGACGACTGACTGTAGAAACAGCCCGAAAAGAAGACCGTCATTTGAATTTTCTCACAATTGATTGGTCGGAGTTTGACAATCTTGACAAAACAATTGATGATATTCAGTTTGCTCCGAAAAAGGGAGATCCAAAAACTGACCCCGACTGGAGTGGAACTCGGCTGATCATTGACAACCTGTCGGCTGACTGGACTTTGCAACGAGTTAAAGATCTATGTAAGAAAGATTTTTCTCGCCTTACGGATCCTTTTCAGCATTTTCTTAATCGTCCAAGGATTAGAGTATTTTGGAATAAAAATCAGATCGCTATTCCATTTATGAATTCCGATCTATTAAGTCACGCACATGCTTCCGTAAAAGGACAGTATACCAATGGGACCTCCCCCCCAGAGTTTCGATGTACTGTTGAAGCATTAGATTTAGGATTCGATCATTTGCATGAAATAGATCAATTCATACTTTCGGGGGATGATCTGGAAGGAATGATCTCGGGTACATCTAAAACACTCCTACCATCAGTTCTCAATGACTTGGGTAATTTTAAATTTGAAGCCTACTGGTTCAATCGAAAAAGACTCAAGGGGATTGATAGCATCGGAACTCAGAAAGAAGTGCGCGATCTGCATCGTCAATGGTCTGGAATTCTTCTTTATCGTGATGGATTTCGGGTTTTTCCTTACGGTGAAGATAATGATGACTGGTTATCCTTGGACAGACGGGCTCTTGCGAGCAGTGGATATCTACTCAATAAGACTCAGTTTATAGGACGTATTGAAATCTCACGTCGTGGGAATCCATACCTTGTAGATCAGACCAATCGTCAGGGCCTACGGGTTTGCCCTGAACAACAAGCATTTCTTGATTTGCTTCATAATGCCATTCAGGAAAGGCTTAGGTTGTTTCTAATGGAAATAAAAAAACGTTACAAACTCCCAATAGTGGATCTTCATGATTTAGCATCAGACCTAACCTCACTTGAAGACCGAGCATCTACATCACTTGACAAAATCAAGGAGATAGCTCCTGATTCAAAACAAATCGTTAACGAATTACATCAGATCCTTTTCCAAATCAAAAAAACCGTTTCACGTAACGAATCTGTACTACTTGCCGAACTCAAACAGTCCAAGTTGGAACATCAGCAATTGATTCAAATGGCGGGGGTCGGTCTTTTGATTGAAGTCGTTGTTCATGAGTTAGCAAGAGCGACCAATGTCTCTCTCTCTAATATTGATTTACTGCGTAGAAAAAATGACACGGAGAAAATTCCAGAGTTATTGAGTAACCTTTACTCTCACATGCAAACGATTAATAAGCGTATTCGGATCCTAGACCACATGAGTGTCTCTGGAAGGCAGAGACAGGAGGAATTTTCGCTTAATCGTTTAATTGAGAATGTCATTGATACTCATGAATGGCAGTTTAATCACTACGATATTGTCATTCACACCTATTTTGATGATAGCTTCGTTCTAGTTAATGCGGTTCGCGGTATGATTGTCCAAATCATTGAAAACTTGATTTCAAATTCAATTTACTGGCTTGAACTACGTAGCCAACAAGAACCTACATTTAAGCCACAAATTTCTATTTCACTCAAGACTGATCCAGTAAGAATCATCTATGAAGATAATGGACCTGGAATCGCCCTGGAGAATAGAGAGAAAATTTTCCAGCCTTTTTTCTCTCTGAAAGAGAGTTCTAAACGTCGGGGGCTTGGATTATACATTGCAAGAGAATGTGCAGAGTATCATGGAGGATCATTAGTTTTAGAAAAACCTGTATCTTCAAAAACTCAACGACTTCACACTTTTAATCTATCCTTCCCTGATACCGTTGTTGCTTGATGATACAATTACAAAATCTACTTCGTGAAAAAGGAATCAAATCTGTTGCAATCATTGATGATGGATTTGATGAAGTTCCTACACCTGATGAACTTAGCTTAGACGATTACAGTAACTTTATTAGTCGTATCGGACCCGATCAAGAAAAACTACTCTCTGAATTATATCCTGAGTTTTTAACTTCCGATCAATACATAATCACAAATTCCCCAGAATTCATTCAGATTGTATGGAATCATCGTAATCAATTTTCTTCAGACGCAACATCTGCACTTTTTAAGGATTATGATAGTTTCCTAAAAAAGGAAAAAGATGATCTTGAACAAATTACTAAAATTCTTCAAAGTTTTGGATTGACATGTATTCAGAGAGGGCGGGAATTAGACAACGAGTCGTTTCAGGCAGATTTAATTGTAATTGATCTATTTTTAGGCTCAAAACGTTTGGAAAAAGATCTAAATCTTGCGATTAAGAATCTACGGAAACTTGTCAGTAGAAAACCCGATGATCCTCCACTAGTGATTCTTATGTCCAATAGTAATCAATTACATGAACAAAGAACCCGGTTTCGAGACGAATCTCTGCTACTTGCCTCTACATTTCGCGTTGCAAAAAAAACTGAACTTCTCCAAGAGGACAAACTTGAACTGATCCTGTCAAGATTAGCCAATAATTATGATGATGCTAAGAAATATGCCAAATTCCTGTATGCATTAGAGAATGGACTTACTAATATCTCAAAGATTTTTCTCCCACTCTTTCGAAAACTTGATCTTTCGGATCTGAATCAGTTAAGAACTTTGCTCCTTAACGCGGAAGGAGAGCAGTTAGGACACTATCTTCTGGATGTTATAGATCAAGTTTTACAACACGAGATTGAAGGAAATCAAGATATTATCCAAGCAACGTTAGAGCTCAATAAGATTCAATTAGATCAGTATCCTGCCCCGCATCTGATGGGAACCCCTGATTTTCAAGATCTCGTCTATCGTATGCAATTCACGCACAAAAATAGACTTCATTTAACGAATAATAATAAGGGATCTCTTGTTAAATTTGGGGATGTCATACGCCAAAAAAATTCTAATGATGATAAAGCAGATGAGGTCTTCTTAGTAATCACACCTGCATGTGACCTTGTGCGTAATGAAATCTCACAGGTCATATTATTATCTGGGAAACTCAATGAATTAAAGCCCGAAAACTGGTCCTATACGTCTGAAATAGTCAAAACCTCCGTCATCATCCTTGACAATCAACGTAAATGGATTAAGTGGGATCTAAGGGAAGTGAGAACGATCCTTCGGGATGACTTAAAAGCCTCCTTGATCAATGATGATCTCATTCAGATAGGTAGGCTGAGAGAACTTAACGCATTAAACTTACAACATCGTGTACTTCAACGTTTAGGACGAATTGGATTGACAGCCAACTTACCAGCCGTTTTTCCTGTTGATGTTTCTTTTTATTATTTAGACCCTAAAAGTCGTATCAAAAAACTTGAAATTATACATCAAAACCCCGCTACATGCTATGTGGGTCGGGCAAAAAACTCTAAGCCAATTCATCACTTGGTACTGTCCGAGAAAACTTGTGATCAGATCAGAATTGCACTATTGAATCTCTCGGAGGAATCAGTACACTCCAGAGCTCAGGCAAGCCTCAAGACAGCAAAACAAGATCTTGAATTGTTCTCAAAGTTTGAACAAGGAGAAGTTGAGATATCCTCTCCAAAGGGGATCAAATTTCTCAAATCAACGAACGGTCAGATTTTAGTTGCACTCATTCGCAACGACGATGACCTGAAAAATAGCCCAACTTTGGATAAGAATGTCAGAAAAGCAGCTATTATCCTCCATGTTCAGGATCGTTCGGATGAAATGATCTTCACTCATGATCAGGACTACTAACTTCTTTCTCATTTTGGATTCCAATTGATCCATCTTTAAGATCTCTGATACTTTACGTTATTATCTCAACACTTTTTAAGTTTCACCCAAAGCATGGAAAAACTCGTCGTTCATGGAGGACAACCTCTGACTGGTACACTCTCAGTGAGTGCCTCCAAAAACGCTGCTCTGCCCTTGATGGCCGCTGCACTGCTTCCTCATGGAGTCACCGTTTTAGATCAAATCCCACAGTTGAGAGACATTACAACATTCTCCCATGTGATGAGAATTACGGGAGCTTCTGTACAATGTATGGATCGTAAACTCACCATTGATGCAAGCCGTGTTGATTTTCCTGAAGCTCCTTACGATTTGGTGAAAAAGATGCGCGCCTCCTTCTACATGTTGGGAGCACTGCTTGGCAGATGTGGTCAAGCCAGGGTCTCTCTACCCGGAGGATGTGCCTGGGGGCCTCGCCCCGTGGACCTGCATCTTGAAGGACTAAAGGCACTGGGAGCAGAAATTGATCTTGACGAAGGATATGTGGTTGCTCATGCTCCAAGGGGCAGACTCTCTGGAGGATCCTATCGATTTGAACCATCCAGCGTTGGAGCCACCGTGAACCTACTCCTGGCCGCATGTCTTGGTAGTGGAGGAAGCCGTATAGAGAACGCCGCCATTGAACCCGATGTACTCGTCTTCTGTGAAATGCTTACCGCCATGGGTGCAAAACTGGAGGGGATTGGGACCCGTACGATTGAAGTGGAGGGGGTTGCTGAATTACATCCCGTTCAATTCAGTAACTGCCCCGACCGCATTGAGCTTGGTACGTTTATGATTGCTGCGGCAATCGCCGGGATTCCCGACCAGCCCGTGGTCATGACCCATACTCGATCAGATCACTTGGGGAATGAATTTCTGGATGCATTTCAAGGAACTGGTGCAAAATGCATCATTGACGACAGCAACAGCACCATCACCGTGACTGCCCCCGAGAGACTTACACCGGTTTCCATCACAACTGGAATCTATCCAGGGTTTCCAACGGATTTACAAGCACAATGGACGGTCCTCCTTGCTTGTGCTGATGGATCTGCGACCGTGACCGATCAAGTCTATGGAGATCGTTTTAACCATATCCCCGAACTCGCAAGGATGGGGCTCATGGCCCATGTGAGCGGTAATCAAGTTACTGTACAGGGTGGGAAACCACTCTCTGGAGCACGCGTGATGAGTACAGACCTACGAGCAAGTGTATCGTTGGTGCTTGCAGCAATGGTCGCTAAGGGTACCACGCATGTTGGACGCATCTATCACCTTGACCGAGGTTATGAAGCTCTGGAATCGAAACTTTCCCAATGTGGAATCCAGATCCGGCGCGAACAATATGACGAGTTTGCGGCGGTCCATCAAGGCTGAGGATTGACCAGCCTCATACTATGCTGATGAATAGGCTGTGCTTCTAAGTTATCGGATGGATGCCTCTGCTTGTAGGGTCCGGTCACTGCCAGTGCTGTCTCATCCTCTTTGTAAAACTCATATACCTGCTGTGCCTCTTCTAGCTGCTGGGTGTCCCCAAGTGCACCAAGTGTAAGCATTCGATTGTATAAAGCCCCCAAATCCTCAGGGTCAATCTCAAGAGTACGATCAATCCATTCTAATGCTACTTCGTATTGTTCCATCAAATAGTAAAGGCGTGCAATCGAGAGCAAGAGAACACGATCGCTTGGATACACATCGTAGACCTTCATCCACTCTGAAAGAGCATCGTCATATAAACCACTTCCCTTCAGGACCTCTGCCCTGAAATACGCTGTCTTCAAAAATCCTGATTGCCTGCGTTCAGCTTCCGCAAGGTAGGACTCCGCCTGGGAAAGATTCCCTTCGTCAAGGTAGACGCGTGCAATATTGATGGGCCCCTCTGGACTGTCAGAGGCAATGGTGGAAACCTGCTGAAATGCTTCTATGGCACTACGCGTGTCACCTTCAAGGAAAAGCCCAATTCCGTAATCATTCCAACGCTCCCATAATGCATAGCTCACATCCGACGGAAGATTCAATGGGCGTTTGGCCGAGGCCATGAGTGTAACTGGAATATCTGGTGCATCACCTTCAGCGAGTTCCCACCGTCGTAAGTCAACCTCTTTATGTGCTAATGAGTCAGGCTGATCAGGAGCAACCTGTCCACGAAATGTCCAGTTATGAAAATACCATTTGAACTTGCGATGATATAACCGAGCGGTGAGAGAGTGTAAAGAGACCCCCGAAGGAACGTCAAACCTGTAGTGGATGGTATGGGCAGTACCGGGTCCGATCATATTTGCATAAACCGTTGAAATCCAGTCCTGAGCATTTCGGCGATTGATTAGCTGACTGGCACGATCCACCTGCACAGCTCCCCAGAAGTGGGCTGTCGAATCTACCCTGCCCTCTTGATCTAGATCACCTGAGATGAGAATGCGGGATCCTGATTCATCCTCTGCGGAAAATTCCAGCCACATTTCATTAGAATCATTGGTCCCACCAGGAAGAAGATGACCGACTTTTCGATTGCGGACAACGACTGTAACGAAGACTTCGTCTCCAGATTTCAGGGGAGGGACTGGATCCAGTGGACCGTAGACAGTTTGATTCACCGTAATGGTAAAGATGTCCACCGATGCAGATGACTGCAGAACCTCCTGTGCCTCTTTCATTTGATCAGGAAACTCCTTCAAGTGAGGGATTGCCGTGTTCGCAGATGCAAATGTGTGACTTCGAATAAATCCATCCGTAGCTCCCTGATCATTGGATTCTACCAGAGGCATGTGGCAGTCCACACAGTTGAGGGGTTCCTCAGGCAAATAAAAGGATCTGACTGTATTTCCGCTCGTTCCACTGTTTTGCCATGCATCATACTCATTCTGGCCCCGCTTCCAACGATAGTTGTTCACCTCTGGGGGTAGTCCAACCTTATGGCATGTCCCACAGAACTCCATGGTTTGATGCACTGGTTTGAGCATAGCTTCGCGATGAGGTTC
Source organism: Bacteroidota bacterium (assembly GCA_026708685.1). Lineage (GTDB taxonomy): Bacteria > Bacteroidota > Rhodothermia > Rhodothermales > Bin80 > Bin80. The sequence goes on along the minus strand of JAPOUL010000098.1, from coordinate 61,698 downwards.
TGGATTGGCACGTACCAGAGTATTATGAATCCATCTTGGAGTATTGTCAGTTGATCGGGCAAAGGGGTATTCATCAGGTTGAGCAATGACATACCGGCCATTACCCCTGACATCTCTTAATCCTTCAATCGCATGACAGGATAGACAGGTCAGACCAGCACTGAACGTTGGATGTTCAAAATCAAGTAGTTCATCGTCCGAAAAACGACCAGTATAAAGAACCAGTGGATCATGACATGAAGCACACCAGCGAGCTGGTTCATTACCTGCCCGCTCAACGAGTGCTTCCACGCTTTTACGGTAATAGGGGTTATTGAACGAAGAGAACCGGTGAGCCGATGCCTCCCACTGTGTAACCACATCGGGATGGCATCCCTGCTGGCCACAAGACTGAGATCGTCCCAGATCATCATCGCTTAAATACCCATCATGGGCCAGAATGGCCTGGGACGCAGATAATGGATTTCCTTCGGTGTCATCAACGTAAATTGGATTCCCGCCCTGCAACCACGGAACCAGGGCCACCAAAAATGTAATGGAGAGCCCAGCAACCAAAGTCAGTGTCAATGGATGTTGCCATACCTTGAATCCACCAGACTTGAAGGCCTGCCCCCACTCTAAAAATCGATAACGGATTCCATCTTTTAATGAAACATGGATGACAAACCCTACAGCAGTGGTGACTACTGAGATCACATGGATATAGACAAGTGTACTCCCAGCCCATGTGGATCCCAAGAAGACCAATCCAAATCCCGTTGTCAATAAGGTGATCAAGGATGTAGCTGTGACACTTCCCGCTAACGCCGCTTTCCAATTACTGCGCAGAGGCATCTTTTGAAGATGCACAATGATAAAGACAATAGCTGGAAGAGTGAACAACGTACCCAATCCAATATGGAGGAGTACATTGCTCATGTAGAGCAGTGCAGTGGATCCTTCAATGAGATAAAGGAATAGGCTATTGACGAGAAGTACTGCAAAACCGCCAAGCAGCACTGAAACCAATCGTCTCTGGTACTTAGGTAGCCGTATGTAACGGGTACGCAACGGTTCCATGGATTAGTAGATTGATTCTGGCCATCTTAATTGTACGCCCTGTGCAGTGAGCAAATCCTGAAATTCTTGTAGATGACGAGCTCTCACTCCACGGGGTGAAGTTGATTTTTCAATGCACCACGAAGCGAGTGCTCCAGTAGCCTCGCCAATATTCCATTCCACTGGATGCAAGCGATAACAACCACCAGTGATATGAGTTACTCCAATATTTTTTGCTGCAGGAAGTACATTTTCCATGCGAACTGGAATCAAGGCCCCCAGTGGAATTTCAAAGGGAAGCGAGGGAACATCAATATAGTTGTCTCCACCGGTTGATGGATGTAAGTCAATACGATAGCTTCCCACTCCCACAGTGTCATGGAATTCTTCGGCTCTATTGGTGTTTTGGCGTGCTTCGGCTCCAACATGATCTTCGGTAACAGTAAATTCCGATTGAATTCTGCGAGCCTCTCTTAAGTAGGGAGCTTTGGCTAATCCATCATGAGTTCCAAGAATATCTCCCCGTAATCGTAGCCCAGGCCAGCCCTGTCCACCATCTTCGCGTGGAACTTCTGTTTGAAGCCAGTAAAAAAAGGAAAGACTCATTTCCCGTGCTGCCTGTCGATGGAATTCACTTTTTGGATTCCCAAACAGGTTTCCTTCAATATAATCGTTCTGTGGCCAATTGACAAGAGAGATTCCCCCTGTATATGCTCCCGATGAAAACAGGCCAGGATCAATCAATCGACGGTAAATCCACAAATTAAAGTTCTCTGTTTCAGCACCCGGTCGTGGATCAAATGAAGCAGTTGTAGGCTCCAAAGTATAGGGATGGGTGTAGGTCAAACTGAAGAGTTTTCCGGGCCAAGGAGGGTCAATCGGAGGGACATAATCTCGCCAGTATTCATACGATTCAGGTGGATCAATGAGATATTCTTCACCCGGCCGATAGTCCATAGCGAAACACCAAGTGGGGGCTTGCATGTTATCAGGGCTTGGACGAGGGGATGCATGCAATTCATCCGAATCGGCCTCTGCTCCAGAAACATACTCCGTATTGGAGAGCTCAAGAAGAGCTCCATCCTCCGTTGCATCAATGAAATACGTTGCTTTGATAATCGATTCAGAAGAAGACATTTGAACAGACTCAATCCGATCACCGCTGACATCAGCAGATACTGGCACTGTGTTAAGAAAAATCTTCAGTTGCCCCGAACTTAAATAAGGTGCAAACCAGTCATTGTATACGGAAAGAGCAGTACGCGGCTGATGGCAGAGTCGTGAAACCAGACATGTTCCTGGATTGAGTAAAGGTGCATCAGGGAGATTCAGTGGGTAATAATCTCGATATACCTGACGAATTTGACGGCGAAATTCCAAGTAACTGGTCGTTGCACCTTGAGTCTCAATCCATTGATGTTCATCGGGGGGAACCCCCTGCTGAGTAAACTGACCACCAATCCAGTCGGTCTCTTCTGTAAGAATAACCGTACGATTCATTCTTAATGCAGCAAGTGCAGCAGCACACCCGCCAGTCCCTCCACCTATGATTGCCACATCGGCTTCCCATTCGCGCTGAATGTTAGAGAAGGCGACGAGACCACCCGCCGCCAGTTGAATAAATGATCTTCGAGAATACATAGTTATTGGGGGATAGAATGGTGATTACTATGATTAAAATAAATTGATCTGAATTTCGTGTTGTTCCATGATTCAGAGCAATATTTTCAAGTGAGCATACTATTCAATCTTGCTTCCCAATCTTTTTCATCCAAGACACTGTAGCGCAGCACAATATCTTGCATCTTGGGAGCTAATTTTGCCCAGCCAACTTTTTGGGCATGCTGGTTGCACACATCAAAGATTGATCGCTTGTAGTCAGTATCCTCAGATTTAGACAAGTGAAGACCTTTAGTTTCAACCACAAATACTTCCTGAAATGTTTCTATATCATCAAGAGTATTCTCACTGAGGGTTACAACAAAATCTGCATAGATTTTATGAGGTTTCCACCCTTGAACATAATAATCCTTTCGTGCCCGATTCCGATACAAGAAAAAGAGTCTAGCTTGCTGATCAAGATACGTAGCAACTTTAGTTTCTAATTGATTAAGCTCATCTTCAGCAATCACTTCAAATAGACTCATCTGATAGGGGGCACCGTCTTCCCTGTTCGCACGCTTACCACTTGGATAATCAATTTCCTCGGGTAAGCGATTCAGTCCAAGATCATCTGTAACTACAAGAAACCTAATCGTTTCCACTTCCAAAAGACAATAGAAAATTCTTTTTGAAAGACGGTCTCGTTCTTTCTCCAGTAGTTGGCGGAGTTGCTCAATGATAAAGACGGAGTTGTTGGCTAAATAACTGACAGAATAACGTTTGCACAACATACTGTATGTATTCTCAATCATACGATAACAATGCCAAGGATTCGGAACGATATCAATGAGATGACTTGTAAATGTGCTTAAATCCACTGATGTAATATCAGTAGAATTCTGGGATTGTTCAATGTGATACTCTGTTGATAGATTCACCACAAAATCGTCATTTCCATGACTCTTTTCTTCAAGTTTTAACTCCCCGATCGGAGAAATATCAATTTCTTCCCAAGGTAATTGGGATAGAATATCTGTATTATAATGAACCAGTCTCCATTGACTCCCATCTTGAATCATGAATGCGGGTAGAAGAAGATCACGAACGGCTGTTTGATAGCGTGTTCTTGGTTTGATCTTTTGTTGTTGTCTTTTTGTCAAATCGTCTGCACTTGATGTACTGATCGGTTCAAGCCCTTGCAATCCATCAAGATGGAATCCTTTCTTGATATCCTTCAGAATTTCATTACCGCTTTGACTAAAGCAATAAACATAACTCTCATCTAAACAGGATATGCCAGTCTTGTGTGCGTAGGGTTGCCGAAGGATCCTCCCAACGAGTTGTGTCAAACCAGTCTTGGACATTGGGTTCGTAAGGATGGTCAGTAGATAAGCAAAAGAACAGTCCCATCCTTCTTGCAGAGCCTGTTTCGTAATGATAAAACGAACAGAGTAATTGCGGGACATTAAACCTTCCTCTTCCTCAATATCTATGAGATCATCTCTGTCACTCGTCTTGATCGCGATATGCTCCGGTTTGATTGCAGAATTCTTTAATAAAAACTCTCTAACATCATCGGCATGAATATATCCAGACATTCGCTGATTTTTACCCGTTCTTTCCACTTGGATGACACAAATAGGACGAATATAAATGCCAGTCTCGGCTTCGTAACGTCGGGCTTCAGATTCAAGAAATTGACGATGCTGGATAGATTCATGGAGTGTACTTTGCCAGTCACTATCCTTTTTATTACGAATATGAAGATCAAGCTTGATCATTTCCTCTGCATTGAGTTCCACTCCGCGAATATCAACGAGGATATTTGAAAGCTTGCTCGGTGTGGCTGAAAGCTCAACAATCATACACGGATTAAAGCCCTCAAGTGTTTGTCTCGCATTGTCGCTGTATGCTTTGTGTCCCTCATCTAAAATGATCAATGGTTTGAGAATACGTAAGGTGTTTCCCAGTGAGGTTTTTACAATTTTTGCACCCAATGCCCCATGCTGACTAAAGGTGTCTAAATTGGGAAAATGTTTACGTAATTTAGCATGCTTTGAGGATTCATCATCTGAGGGGAAAAACTGGTCAAATCCTCCGTTGTCACGATAGATCCTGAGTTGATCTTTCTTGGTTAAACCGCGATTGGCTGACGGAAGCATGAGCAGAAGAATGCATAAGTTCTCTGATACATCCTGAGGACCAAAAGATGATGTTTTTTCATAGATGCAAGTACGTTGGCCAGATGACAAGTCAAGTTGTTGACGATATGGATGATTAAGATCCTTGAGAGCCTTGAGAGTCTGCGTGTAAATCTGATTCGTTGGCACAATCCAAAGTATCAAGCCGCGTCGACTCTGGCGAAAATGTACATTTACGAGATCTATCACACGAGTGGCTAACAATGTTTTCCCACCCCCAGTAGGAACCTTGAGACAGAACACAGGAAGATGTTCCCCCAATCCATTTTGGCGACTCTTATATTCTCTATTCGGCAAGACTTTTTCCCACGCACGTCGCACCCAATTAAAACCTCCCCATTCAGAGTCTTCTATTCTATCTCGCTTATCTTTTTCTTTTGTAACAGCTAAGTATCGAAGAAACTCCGTCACAACATCAAGTGCCCGTTTTTGGTAATCCTTTAGAATCATTTTTCATCTGGATCAATCGCCTCGTATATCTGAAAAGGCAGTTGCTGAAAGTCAATATTATACTTATGAAGAAACTCCTGATCTAGGTATTTTGCAGGTGCAAAGACAAGTTTTCTTCTGGGACTTGCGGGTAATGCACGAGCCTCGGACAGTGATAATGCAAGGTTCTTAAGTTGATCTACATCAGGCTCGTAGAGAAGGAATACATCATGGGAGTTGGTCTGACCGATATAGCCAGTATCGTGGTTGATCACATTGAGGTCAAATTCTTGACCAGTGGCAGTGAAGAAGATGTAGGAACTCAAATTTTCCCACGATGGCAGATGAGAACCGTCAAGAAGCGATTCCTGTTTCATAGGCCTTCCTAATGTATAATAGCTAAATGTGCCACCGAGCCCTGCATTAAGAGATTCATTTTTGGAATCGGGAACTCCTTGAATAACCCGTCGAACACGCTCAGCGGTCGTAGATTCTGCATAATCTTCGCACTCCACTAAAATAAATCGTCTGTTCCCGCCATCTTCCAGATTTTGAGCGAGGACCGCATGAGCTGTGGTACCAGAGCCTGCAAATGAATCAAGAACAACAGAGTCGTGATCCGTAGACAGGAGGACCAACTTACGAATCAAGTCGCTTGGCTTGGGAGTTTTGAAAACTCCTTTCTCACCAAAAATCTGATTTAATTCTTCTGTAGCGTTGGTTGCCGTTCCAACATCCTGCCATATGGTTGACACTGACCGTCCCTTTTGTTTTGCCTCCTCTAAGTATCGTTTATACTGGGGCTTTGCCCGTCCTGTCCGTCCAAATACGATTCGTCCCTCCTCAAGTGCCTGTTCATATTTTTCTTTGCAAAATTGCCAACACCGTCCTTTTGGTGGATAATAACTTTTCCCTGTATTTGGATTTATGATTTCATAAGTAAGATTGGGGCAGATATTGGGAGCATCCATAGGATCAAGTGTCCATGGTCCACGAGGATCATTGTCGGGGTTAGAGAACTGACTCTCATTCACTGGAATGGACTTGAGTTCAAAATGAGTCTCGTTTTTCGTATATCCTAGAATGTAATTGTGCCCCAATGACACACGGATATCATTCTGCTTGCTTTTTCGGTGATGCCATATGAAACTTGCTAAGAAATTCTCTTCACCAAACACTTCATTCATCAAACATCTGAGATGGTGCATCTCGTTGTCATCAATCGATACAAAGATCACTCCATCCTTACGTAGCAGTTGGTGAAGCAGTTTAAGACGGGGCATCATCATACATAGCCACTTGTCATGCCGAGTAAGATCATCACGATCCACAGTTTTTCCTAACCAATCCTTGATCAATGGTGAGTTTACATTATCGTTATACTCCCAACTTTCATTCCCCGTGTTGTAGGGAGGATCAATGAAAATACATTTTACCTGTTCACGGTAAAACGGTAGCAGAGATTTTAAAGCCGCTAAGTTATCTCCATGAAGAATGAGATTATCATGTAAACTTGATTGAGGACTTAATCCTTTTTCTCGCGATGCAATCAGTTCGTGGAAGGGAACAGACATATGATAATTTTCCACTAAAATCTTCCCCTTAAATTGAAGGCGTGGCATAGGCTCTCACAAGACTAATAATGAATACCAGATAAACTGAAATTGAACATCACCCTTAAAAGTTGAACAACTTAGGGTGTTTTCAACAGTGCAATCAACGTATAACACCAATCCATACGATTGTTTCAAAGCAGATATGAACTGCGATGATCCTTGGCTTGGCTCATATACAATTGCGTGCGTATGTCCGATCATCAATAACCAACCTTGTTGGACGCTGAAATATCAGTTTGTTTTATGTACAAAATGATGGATTGTTTTCCACAGGATACATCAAATCAAATAATCAATGCTTCTACCACCCATGAGTCGATTTCAATAGACGAGTTCAGATTAGGAAGCTCAATATAGTCAATGATCTTCCCCTTTTTGATGAAGTATTACGATAATGATCAATTTGTCGTAAATTTACGTATCATACGCTTCTATTTCTCTTCATCATCAACTAATCTTTAGTTCCCATGAGTCAGCTATCTCTTGCAGTCATTGCTAAAGGACTTGATCTACTACTAGATGAACAAATGACTGGACAGGCCCGAATCTGTGCTCATCTGGTGGCTGCAGCCGAAGGTCATGGTCATTCACCTTCAGAGATCATATCTATTTTTGATGCTATTTTAGATAAAACAGTATTGGATGAACTTTGGGTGACCGACTCCGAAGGATCGGTGTATCTTACCAATGTCCGGGGGGATGATGGTCAGCCGATCAATTTTCGGTTTTCTGATGATTCCACTGCCCAGCCTCAGGCATCTGCTTTCTTTCCACTGCTCTCCGCTAACATTGACAGCGATGAATGCATCACCCAAGCTGCACAAACTCGTGAAATTGACTGGGATATCTTCAAATATGTTGGTGTGAGTGGGATTGATCAACCTCGGATTGTTCAGGTTGGCAATGCTCTGGCATTTGAGGAACAGGGATTGCTAAACAACAGCTATGCCTCTCCCGTGATGACCGCAGCCTTGGCTGCATTTGGTGAGGCCGAACTTCTCTCATCTCAATATACATCTCGCGTTGCAGAAGTTCGGTCCGTTTTTGATGCGGTTCTGTCAAAACAGATGGTGGCTCAAGCCGGATTGATTGATGCCTTCCTCGGGGTAACCGAAACGGCTGGATGGTCCGTTGCCAAAACAAATGAGCACCTGCAACGGATCGTCAAAACGACACCCATTGCCCAGATTGAGATTGCCACGACGGGTGGACAGATCGTATTGTCCAGCTCAGTACCCTACGGAAAACTGCGTTATCCAGAATCGCTGCAAGCCATTAATGTTGATGTCATGGATGTCGTTGATCATCCTACGATCTCGCACGACCTTGATCATCCTGCAGAGAAAACGGTGACTGTTTATAGTCCCAATCTTGCAAGGATCGTTCAAATTACGACCCATCTTGATGATCAATCTCTTGTTTCCCCTCGGTTTAAGATCCCTGAGTAGGAGTTGAGCATTGACGGTCGATCTGCCAATAGGATCCGAGGCTACATTTCGTTTCACATGCTAGAATTTGTGCTGTGAATTGTCTAACTGTTGAAATTGGACGGGAGATATCTCATCATCACAAATCATGAATGGGCACAGTATGTTAATGGCTATCCGAATTTGCGAGTAGACGGTTGTATTCTATTTTGATGCAAAGATTCATCACTATGTCCATTCCAGCATCGGTGGCAATATCCGCAGCTTCTTCACTGTAGATATTGAGTTGCAACCATATTGCTTTAGCATGAATCTCAACGGCCTGTTTAGCATAAAGAGCACACTCCTCTGATGGTCGAAATACATTTACGATATCTACTGGTTCACCAATATCCGTCACTTTCCGGTAGACCTTTTGCCCAAGGATCTGATCTGCTTTCGGATGGACAGGAATCACTCGGAAACCCTGATCAATCAGAAATTTAGCTACCATATGACTATCTTTATTGGGATTCGTTGATAACCCAACCATGGCTATGGTATGAGATGATTTCAAAATGTTCTGAGCTATATCCACATTTTGAACTTTTGAACGCTGATCATCCGTCAGAATGATTCTACCTGATAGGTCGCATGCAGGGCCTACTCTATGTTCCATGAGTGCGTGGGCTTGTATCTTGATGATTGGAAAGTGTTAGTATTAGGATAAGTATTCAATCATTCTACCAATGAAAACAAAAACGTATCTCAATTGACAAGATTTTGCTCATATGGGTCAACCCATCATTCACTAGATCCAAAACCAATCTTTGCTGATTCAACGGCCTTAGCATCAGAAATGTCGATAGACTTTTGGATCCACACTTTTTTGTCATCCCTAAATCAAAGACAATCACATGTTAAAACAAAACGGTAAACTGTCTCGTAAGTTTTATGAGACGGAATTGGCTTTATTGCAAATTCGTCTTGCCCAACTTCAGCGCTATATTCGTGTGCGGAAAAAGCGCGTTGTTGTTTTATTTGAAGGCAGAGATGCCGCTGGAAAAGGCGGAACGATTAAAAGGATTCTTGCTCCATTGAATCCACGTGTCTGTAGGGTTGTTGCCTTGGCAAAACCGACCGAAAGAGAATCGTCCCAGTGGTACTTTCAACGGTATGTTCATCATTTACCAGCTGGCGGTGAAATGGTGCTCTTCGACAGGAGTTGGTATAATCGTGCCGGTGTTGAACGCGTCATGGGCTTCTGCACTGAAAATGAATACTGGGATTTTTTGCGACAGTGCCCGATGTTTGAGCGAATGCTGATTCAAAGTGGCATCATCCTCATTAAGTACTGGTTCTCGGTCAGTGCAGAAGAACAGGAGAGACGCTTTCGCCGCAGGCTTGAAGATCCAACAAGGCGATGGAAGCTCAGCCCAATGGATTTGGAATCTAGGGCCCGATGGGTGGAATACTCCAAAGCAAAAGATCAGATGTTCTTGAATACTGACTTACCTGATTCTCCCTGGTGGGTGGTTGAAGCGGATGACAAGCGTCGTGCACGGCTCAATTGTATCCATCACCTCCTGTCTCAAATTTCGTTTGAACGAATACAGCCTGAGGAGATCAGTCTACCATCACTGCAGACTGGAAATGAATATGAGCGTCCATCAATGGAGACCCAACGATTTGTTTCTGACCAATTTCGTGACCTTTCAATTCCTGATGAATTGTGATCCGTCACGATCGAACAATTGCTAACTGCTGATTGTCATCATTTGATCAACAGTCCTCAAAAGATGTTTTTGAGAAGCCAGACTGCGACTCCTTTGATCAGGAATGGATAGATGATTCGAAAAATGGTCCATTACTATTGGGTTGCGGTGCTGGTTTTGACTGGATGTGATTATCAGCAGCCTCTTCCCAATGTGATTCTGATCCTTGCCGATGATCAGGGATGGGTTGATTTAGGTAGTTATGGATCGGATGATCTGTTGACTCCACACCTTGACGAACTGGCTACGAACGGTCTTCGGTTCACAGATTTCTATTCCGTAGCCGCTTCCTGCTCACCTTCACGGGCCGCTTTCCTAACTGGCATGTACCCCCAAAGGATTGGCATTCCAAATGTTCTGATGCCACAGTCAAAACGGGGACTTCATCCCCAGGAGAGGACGCTTGCAGAAATGCTCAAGGAATTGGGGTATGCCACGGCAATTTTCGGGAAATGGCATTTAGGGCATGATTCGTTGCATCTCCCTATCTCCCATGGATTTGATGAGTATTTCGGGATTCCCTATTCCAATGATATGACTCCAGATGCAATCAAGAATCCAAACCCATTTGCCAGACAGCATCCACCCGTGCCTTTGGTGGATGGATTTTCCACGATGGAGCTGGAACCGGATCAGTCTCTGCTCACGAAGCGATATACTCAACGGGCAATTGCATTCATTGAATCTAATCGTGACAGCCCTTTCTTTCTCTACATGCCTCATACCTTCCCACATGTTCCTCTTTTTGTATCAGATGCATTTGAGGATCAATCCGGGGCGGGACTCTATGGCGATGTGATCATGGAAATGGATTGGTCTGTAGGGCAGATCATCGCAACTCTTGATCACCTTCAATTGACTCGCAATACACTGGTGATCTTTTCTTCAGATAACGGTCCATGGTTAATCAAGGGGGATCATAGTGGCAGAGCGGGGCCGTTGCGAGAGGGCAAGGGTACCACATTTGAAGGAGGTCACCGTGTCCCCATGATCATGTCCTGGCCAGGAGTCATCACTCCAAGAGTCACCAGTGCGGTTTCTTCCTCCATGGATATCATGCCAACGATTGCCGAGATCATTCAGGCACCTATGGGATCCTTCCCATTTGATGGTCAGTCTTTGGTGGATGTCATCAACGGAGAACCCTCTCCACATGATGCCCTGTTTTTCTATCATGTGCATGAACTTCAGGCAGTCCGATCAGGACCATGGAAATTACATGTCCCACACCGCTATCGTACCATGGATGGGGCATCCCTGTCCACGCCAACCTTTCAAGGTGCTTACAGGCAGGATTCTATCCCGCTGTCGTTGTTCCATCTTGAATCAGATCCCGGAGAATCCACCAATCTTGCAAGTACTCATCCAGACATCGTCAACCAACTGATGGGATACCTTGCTGAAATGCGAGAGGATTTAGGTGATGCTCTCTCAGATACAGAGGGACGAAACCGCCGTCCATCTCGCTCCACACCATAGCACCATCAAAGAAGCTCTTTCCATGATGTCTGCTTCAGAACGCCAGATCTCTGCTGATGACATGATGATGGAGTTCGCAAATCGCTTGACCATGGTGAAGACTCTCAGCAGGAACGATTGATCAGTCATCATCAACTCCAAAACGTACATGATGGAGTCATCTCACGGGTTGAGACGCAAAGGATGCAGATGTGTGTTGGTGGCTGTACCTGAGGCGTATCCATTCAATGAAGCGGCTGTCAGCCATTACTCCAGTGGTGTCACTTTCAAGTCGCTCACATGCACATTCAATGCATGATTGATCCGAAGACCAGCAACTCCATCGGTCATCACCTGATCACGCGGTGCACTGGCGACCTCCGTACCATTGACGGAAAACGTAACCGTATCGCTGAGTACATCCACCCGCAGATGGTTTTTAACCGAGCTTTCCGTTTCAGGACCGAATGTGACAATAGAGTCACTGGCTGTCCAGTCCTGAATCAGTGAGGTTTCGGATCCGGTCCGTCGTTTGATCAAGAATTCTCCAGAGTTGCGAAGAAGAAAATAATCGTACATGATCTCATCCCCTTCAAGATCATGACCTCCCATGAAAATTCCAAAGGCTTCCCTCCGGCTACCGGGATCAAACAAATGAAGGATAGATTCCAGTACATAGTTTCCTTCCGCCATGAGATCTGGATGGTAAAAGATCGCCGCAGGCCCAGTGGTAATATGCCATCCTGGAGTCATGTTGACGAAAAAGATATCCACTGAATCCGGGACTGCCCCAATAACGGCATCTGGACTGGAGTGATCAAGACGCACCTTCCAGGATTCGGGAACCATGAGATTCTCTCCATCAGCGACGGAAGGATCTACCTGTGCAATCGTTGCCAGTGGATACGCCATAACAATCAATGCCAATAGAACGTGTTTCATTTTATGTGTGATCAATGGTGAACCCACAATTTACACATCAACTATGAATTTTTCCTGTGGTGAGAACAAACCCGCATGGAAACGCGTTTTCCCATGTTCCCAAGTTTAAATGTGAGTCCATCGTGCAACACACTCTACCTATTGTTGAAAATCTGGATTCGGCAGTCTTACCCCACACGCCAAGTGTAAGAGGTTTCTCTGTGTATATAGAGACCTATGGTTGCCAGATGAATGTATCAGACTCTGAAATTGTCGCATCCGTGCTAAAAAATGCAGGATATGGATTAACCCATGATCCGCTGGTGGCCGATGTGGTGCTGATCAATACCTGTGCCATTCGCGAAAATGCCGAACAGCGGGTTCGCCGCCGCCTGGAATTTTTCCGTTCTCGTAAGCGTAAGCACAATCCAGACCTTCGGATCGGTGTACTAGGTTGTATGGCCGAACGGTTGCGTGGCAAACTCTTGGAACAAGAGCGACTTGTCGATCTTGTGATTGGACCGGATGCCTATCGCGATCTTCCCCGCCTCTTGAAACAGGTGGAAACCACTGGGCAAAGTGCTGTCAATGTGGAACTGTCACGAGAGGAAACCTACGCAGAGATTGCACCCGTCAGATACGATTCCAATGGAATTAGTGCATTTGTTTCTATCATGCGCGGCTGTGACAATATGTGTGCATTTTGTGTGGTCCCTTTTACACGAGGCCGAGAGCGAAGCCGTAATGCCGGAACGATCGTCCGTGAATGTCAGGATCTCTTTGATGCAGGATATCGTGAAATCACGCTTCTCGGCCAAAATGTCAACTCCTATGTAGACGGCCCCATTGACTTTCCTACCCTTGTTGATAGAGTCAGCCTTGTGTCTCCCGATCTGCGCATCCGTTACTCGACCAGCCACCCAAAGGACTGCTCAGAAGCGTTACTCCATGTCCACCTTGAACGTCCCAATGTGTGTAATTTTATTCACCTGCCCGTTCAACATGGCAACTCAGATGTCCTAAAGCGGATGCGTCGTGGTTACACTTCAGAGGACTACCGAGAGTTGATTAAACGAGCACGTCGGATCTGCCCGGATCTCTCTCTGTCCACGGATATCATTGCAGGGTTCTGCGAAGAGACCGATGCCGAGCACCAAGATACACTCAATCTGATGTCCGAGATTGAATATGATCACGCATTCATGTTTATGTACTCCGAACGCCCTGATACCTACGCCGCTCGAAAGTTTCAGGATGACGTTCCCCCAGAGGTGAAAAAGCAGCGCCTCTCTGAAATTATTGAACTCCAGAATTCCATCTCTCTCAAAAAGAACCGCCAACAGATTGGAAACATCCATACCGTACTGGTGGAAGGTCCAAGCAAACGTAGCGATGCTCAATTTTGCGGGCGAACCGACACCAACAAAATGGTCATCTTTGACCGAGAAATGCTCCAGCCTGGGTCATATGCCCAGGTAGAGATTACCGACTGCACATCCGCTACACTTTTTGGAACTGTGCGTGAGAGTTCAACGCATTTCTGATTTCAGACCATGGACCGAGAAACTGTTCAGACACGTTTTGGCATCATTGGTACATCACCAGGGATTCAGCATGTCATTGATCGTGTACGCCTTGTTGCAAACACGGATATCTCCGTCCTAATTGAGGGCGAGAGTGGTGTTGGAAAGGAATTGATTGCTCAGGCGATTCATGAATTATCTCTGCGTCGTCACAAAGCTCTTAAAGTGATCAATACTGGAGCGATCCCCGAAGGACTCATTGAGTCCGAACTTTTTGGTGCAGAAAAAGGAGCCTACACTGGGGCAACCGAGCGTCGTCGTGGCCTGTTTGAGGAAGCCGATGGTGGATCCATTTTTTTGGATGAGATTGGCGAAATGCCTCAATCTGCACAGGTTCGCCTGCTGCGTGTTCTTGAATCGGGCACCTTCAATCGGGTCGGATCGACCACCATTCATCGTACAGATACCCGTGTTGTTGCTGCAACCAACAAAAATTTAGGACATGAAGTCACTGAGGGACGCTTCAGAGAAGACCTTTACTATCGTCTCAGTACTGTGATCATCCATATACCTCCACTTCGTGAACGTAGAGAGGATATCCGCCCTATTTTTGATTCATTTCTGCATGCATCAAGTCGTAAGTATCAGTCCCCCCGCCGAGTACTAACCCCAGAAGCCTACGAGTTGCTTGACGCTTACTCTTGGCCTGGAAATGTCCGTGAATTGCGTAATGTGGCCGATCAGGTTGTAGTACTACATCGTGGTTCAGAGGTCAATAACGATGATATCCGACCCTTTCTTCGCGGAATATCTGCCAACCCGCCCTCTACCTCTTTGATGCGGATTCCGTCTGAGCAAAACACTCAAGGAGATGCTCAGCCAGAACTGACCGTCATTTATCGTGCACTGTTGGAGATACGTCAGGGTATGCACGATCTGCGCGATGATTTAGGCCAAATCTTTCGGGATCATTTTTCTGCAATGAAAACCACATCTCCCCCTTACGAGGAGCAGATACAGTATGATCAAGCGACCAGTGTACCGATGCTTCCACAACCTGAACCAACGCGTAGAATTGATGAGATCGCCTACGAAGTCGAAGAACCTCTATCAGAAGAACCCCTGCCTACTCTTGCAGAGGCAGAACGAGAACTCATCTTGAAAGCGATGGATCGATTTAACGGAAAGCGTAAAGAATCTGCCGAAGCTTTGGGAATCAGTGCCCGAACGCTTTATCGTAAACTCAAAGAGTTTGATGAGGACGTTGAGTAAGATTTTTTTTGTTGGAGTTCTTCTGATCACATCAAGCTGCTCCTATTACAGCTTCAGCGGAGTAAGTATTCCATCTAACCTCAATACGATCTCCATCCCCCTGGCCGAGGACAACAGTAGCGGGCCTCTTACTCTTCTTGATGAGTCCCTCACCGAATTGATGATTGAACGGTTTGTCCGTCAAACCCGACTGAATCTTGTTGAAGACGAATCAGAGGCGGATCTTTTGTTAACGGCACAGATTACCCGGTATACCAATGCCCCCACATCTGTCACTGGCCAGGAGCGTGCACAATTCAATCGCGTGTCCATCTCCGTCGCTACACAGTATATCAATCAGATCAACGATGACGCACTGGAGCGCACCTTCAGTGGTTTTGATGACTACGATGCGTTGGAGGGTGGTCTGGAAGCGGAGGAGTCGGCTGCTTTGGCAGCCCTGGAAAATATTGCCGACGATTTATTCACCGCCGCTACATCCAACTGGTAGGCCATGGTTGCCATCATGTATGCAGGCGTTATGATTGTTCTTGCCTTCTACGGAGCAAACCTCCTCTGGATGAGCATCATGGTCGTACGTTCTGAGCATTCAGACTCCCGGTCGGATTCCTCCTCACATTTTCAACGCCCCGATCGATGGCCCAAAGTCACGATACAGATCCCTATTTTTAATGAATCTTCTGTTGCTCAACGAGTCATAGATGCCTGTGCTTCCATCATTTACCCAAGGGATCAATTACAAATTCAGGTTCTTGACGATTCCACCGATGAAACCATTGAGATGACTCGTCAGTCAGTTGAAAACTGGAAACATCGCGGAATCAATATCTCTCACATCCACCGAACGGATCGGACTGGATATAAAGCAGGGGCATTGGCACACGGATTACAATCTGCAACCGGCGAACTGATTGCCATGTTTGATGCCGATTTCATTCCACCAGAAGACTTTCTTCTTTCTTTAATTCCACAGGTGGACGACCCCAATCTCGGTATGGTTCAGGTTCGATGGAGTCATATCAATGCACAGGCATCCCTGCTGACTCAAATTCAGGCATGGTCTCTGGACATGCATTTTGCTATTGAACATGTCGCCCGCAGTGTCACTGGCTGCTTTATCAATTTTAACGGGACGGCTGGTCTATGGAGGCGACGCTGCATTGAAGATTCTGGAGGCTGGCAGCAAGATACACTTACCGAAGATTTAGATCTCAGCTATCGTGCTCAAATCAAGGGCTGGACACTTAAATACATCCATGACATGGAAGCTCCCGCGGAGTTACCCGAAACTTTGGGATCCCTACGGATTCAGCAAACGCGCTGGACCAAGGGAACCGCAGAAACGGCACGTAAGCTGCTTCAACCTTTATGGAGTGCTCCAGTGTCACTGCTCACCAAAATGCAGGGAACGATTCACCTGACTTCGCACCTTGTTTATCCCTCCTTAGTGCTTGCAGCACTTCTACACCCATTGTTATTGTTTCAGCAGGCAAACGGATTTGGGCCTGGCGAGGTATATTTTGGGATGATGGGAATCGGGCTCATTGGACTGCTTGGGTTTTTTCTTGCTCAGCTGCTTGCCCAGCAACAGCTCTACCCTCACTGGCATCGTCGTGTTTGTTTGTTTCCAATTATACTGGCTGGATCCATGGGGCTGGCCATCTCCAATACAAAGGCCGTTATAGACGGATGGAGAAAAGCCAGAACTCCCTTTGAACGAACGCCTAAGGCCAAGGGAATATATGTTGCAAAAACTTCGCCCATCATTGTTATCTTAGAGACATTCCTGGCCGTTTACTCACTGATGGGACTTTCTTACTTAATATGGGAAGGTATCTGGACTGCCGTTGCGTTTCAATTGATTTTTTTTATGTCGTATCTTTTTGTCACTTGGTACAACATTCTTGAAGCACCACCCGAACCAACATGACCTCTTTATCTCTTTTTGAAGCCTTGACCATCATAAGAGATGGCTACAATGCTAAAACCATTGAGCAGATCCGCCACCTCCGCGTCCAGTCTCCCACGGACATCAACACGAACTTTGTGTTTGCACACGCTCTGGAAGTATCCAAAGATCATAGCCGTGCGAATTCAGTCTGGGAAACGGTCAGCAATCTACAGTCCAAACAGCGACCTTCAAAGCCACCCACATCTGAGTCAAAGTCACCCGCGTTCACTTTTACCGAGAGTTTGCAGCAGGAACTTGACAAGATCTTCAGCAGCGATGATGGAGATGAAATCCAGGGAATCATTGAACAACTCAATTCCAGTGATCGGAAGGCCTTTCATGAAGCATCCAACATTGATGATGATCTTGACGATGAACTCCTAGAGGATGAGTATGATCATACTGCTCCCACCGAAACGTTTGCTCGCATTCTGACCAACCAGAAGGAATATGCAAAGGCAGCCGAAGCCTACCGCTCCCTAAGTGAGCAGAATCCTCTCGAAAAAGGACGCTTACTGAGTGAAGCCCGACGATTGGAAGAGTTGGCAGCCCAACACCCAAACTCGTGATCACCCCCCAGGATCATCGTTGTGTGGCGGGCGTGATGAGTGGCACATCACTGGATGGTGTGGATGTTGTGATCGCTCATCTTGACGGGCACGGAAAAGACCTGTGCATCAAAAAGTGGTTCGGGGCTTCCTACTCCTTTCCAGATCCGTTGTATGATGGTTTGAAACGGGCAGCTGACCAAGAGCAGATCAGCGTTGTGGAACTCAGTCAACTCAATGTTCGTCTTGCACATGAATATGCCCATACCATCAAAACAACTATAGAAGCTGGTGGAATGAGTATGGAACAATTGGATTTAGTTGGTTGCCACGGCCAAACCATTCGGCACATCCCCAACCAAGAGAAGATCGCTGGGAAAATGATTCATTCCACCTTTCAGATTGGTGACCCTGCGACCATGTCGCAGATTCTTGGCGTGCCAGTCATCGGAGACTTTCGACTCGCTGACATGGCGTGTGGAGGACAGGGGGCACCACTGGTACCGTATTTTGATTATGTGATCTTCACTCATGATCAGCAGACCCGCGGATGTCTCAACATTGGAGGAGTAGCTAATATCACCGTTCTGCTTCCCAGTGCGGAGATCCAAGATGTCTATGGCTTTGATACGGGGCCGGGGAATCTTCTGATGGACTCACTCTGCCGTCAGTTTTTTAATCTCCCATATGACGAAGGTGGTCGGATTGCACAATCGGGAACCGTCCATGAGCCGTTACTGTCTCAATGTTTAGAGGATGCGTACTTCACAGCCACGCCCCCTAAAACTACGGGAAGAGAATACCTTACCAGCGTTTTTCTGAATGAATTTCTCCATCAATCAAGCCAGATTTCTTTGGAAGATTTAGTGGCCACTGCAACTGCACTGACTGCGGCCTCGGTCTGGAAGGGGTATGAGACCTTTATCCAACCACGCTGCACTCTTGACAGGCTGATTGTTTCTGGAGGTGGTGCACACAATCAGGCTCTTATGGATTATCTGAAGGACTATTTCAGCCTCTCCAAAACCCCTGTTGTCATAGAGACAACGGATCCCTATGGAATTGATGCCGACAGCAAGGAAGCCTTGTGCTTTGCAGTCCTTGCCCACGAGACTGCCAATGGTATTCCAACCAGTATTCCCTCTGTCACAGGTGCACATCGTTCTGCTGTGCTTGGGAAACTTTGTATGGCTTGACCCGAACCTTTATACCTGTTCGTCGGCTCCAATCCATCATCTTGTTCATCCAATGGCTCAGACGATCATAGATGAATGATTCTTCCATTATCCATCATCGTACATGGAATTCGTTGAAGACGCTGGAGAATTTAACCTGATCGGTCGTCTGACGGCCATCAGTTCATCCAAAGTCAGACCGCCTGTCATGGTAGGGGTAGGGGATGATGCGGCTGTATATGAATCTTCCGAAGGTATGCTTCAGGTGATCACGACGGATGCCTTGATTGAAGGGTATCATTTTGATTACGCCTTCTATACGATGGAGCAAGTGGGCAACAAGGCGATGGTGGTCAATCTCAGTGATATTGCTGCAATGAATGCTCGCCCCATACTGGCAACTGTCGCACTAGGAATTCCAAGTTCCTATCCACTGGAAAATCTGGATGCTCTTTATCACGGACTGACTCATGTAGCATCAACATATGGAGTCCAGATTGTTGGTGGAGATACGACGAGGTCCCCGGTTCTCATGCTCTCGATTACAGTGATTGGTGAAGTTGCTCAGTCATGCATTGTTTACCGAGATGGAGCGAAGCTAGGAGATTACATCTGTGTCAGTGGCATCGTCGGTGAGGCGGCCATGGGACTTGATCTGCTTCGAAACGATGCAGATCCATCCATCATTGGGCAAAACATCTGGGATCAGTTGACTTCTCGGCACCTGATGCCTGTCCCCCGACTGGATCTTGTCGATCAGTGGGCTTCTCAGGGAGTTCATCCGTCTGCCATGATTGACATTTCGGACGGGCTCGCCAATGAAATCCATCATATTTGTAAGGCTTCGGATTGTGGAGCTGTTCTGTGGGAATCATGCCTTCCATTGCCCGAAGAGTGTCCAACGGGGCTGGATCCGCCTCGCTCTTCTCTGGACTATGGCTTGAATGGAGGTGATGACTACGAATTGCTCTTTACCGCATCTGCGGATGTTCTCAATCAAATGTCACTTGACCAGATTACGATCATTGGCGAAATCACCGAACAGGATGTACGCCTTCACAGAATCAGTGGAACGATTGAATCCTTACCTGCAAAGGGTCATGATCATTTTACATCTGCTGATCCTCAGGATACGAATTCTGAGGATGCCTGAACAATGAGAGCCCAGATCGTACAGATTTCCAGAGTACTTCATTCAACTTTGTGAGTGGTTAGAGATGATTTTGGGCAAAGAGATCTATCAAGGATTCATATAAATACTTTCTTGATTTCGAGATGATGTATGAACATACAGGTTCATTGTTGTTGAAAAGACTACATGCACACAATGATACTCAGAAATGAATCAACAAAATAGAAGATTCAACTCATGTAGAAGCTCAATGATGATCCCGATAAAAGACGAAAAAATGACAGATTACGGAAAGAATCCACGAGAATAAACCAATTGAGAAGGAAGAAGTACAATACCACAAAGAAGATCACATGGATGGCATCAATAAATAGAATTGATGGCTACTGTGAATCGTCAAAGATACAATGCGGGTGCGCCATGATCCATCTCGATATGTCTCAATCCTACTTAGTGGATGCGTTGATCAACTCACCAGATCGGGTTATGACTCTGTCTCAGGGGCTTTATCCTTGTGGTGGATCTGTTCGCTGGTTGACTCCCATGTATGAATAACGCTATTTTTTCTTTCAATGAATATCGAATATATTCCTTCGTTTTCATCCTTTTGTTGGAGTTGGATTCACAGTGCTCAAACTCTCTTTGTGAACAACGCCGATCCTATTGATGTGAGCCATCCACTAGGGAAGAACGAGGGGTATCTACGTATTTCCCATGCCTTGATGACCGTGCGTGATCTACTGTTGAACTTGAAGATCCGACTTCATTGTTCAGCGATCCGAGCGGACTTGATCATGTTCTCCAATGTATCTGATGGATGAACCCTTTCCCATATCTTTATTTTCCATTCACTCAGCTCAGATCTATGCATTGACTGGATCAATCGTATACTTCTGTAATACATGAATCACTTCAATCTATTTTCAACCATGAATCATTATCCCACAACCATTACCACAGCCTCGCCCGACAACGACCATCATGGATCGCAGATTCCCCCAGAGCAAGGTTCCGATACTGACTTTTCTCCAAGTCCTGAATCCAAAGAGTTAGATTCTCTGCGAGAATCAGGAGAGATTGAATCAGCCTATGAACGCGGCCGTGAGCTACTCAGTCTGCACCCAAACGACAGGTCCATAAAGGTGGTCTTCGGATGGATTATCTATGATAAGGTGAAGCAGATCGTTGATAAAATCTATTCTGATGATTCAGATCCGACAGAGTTGCATGAACAAATTCGTGGTCTCTTTCAAGAGTATGCCAGACTACGACTGGATCGCCCCGACCCACTGTTTAGCTCTCTGGTTGAGTTACTGTTGGAACTTCCCGTTTTACCCAGTTTTTCCCCCCAGATTCTTTTTTGGGCTGGGATTCACAGTTTTCTTAAGGAAGATTTTGAATATTCCAAACCCTCCGATGAATCCGAAAAACGTCAATCACTGGTTGAGCGTTTGGCATACGATATTGGTGAGCAGGTTGTCTTTAACTGGAAAGATTATGAACGCACTGTACAGGAATTTTCCATTCTACTCATTGACAAAGCACTTGAGATGGCCGAAGTATATGACCCTCTCATGCTCCGGTACTTTAAAGGTAGAATCCTGTGTGAACTTGGGAGGGAAGAAATTGCCCGAGAACATCTGCTCTACGTTTTAGATCTGATGCGGGATGAAGATTGGGCATGGCATGCTGTTGCACGGTGTGAAAGGCGTTTTTCTCCTTCAACCGCATTGTCACTATGTGCGAAGGCATACTTTTTGGCCAAAGAAAAAAATGACAATACACTGGATGTACTGGATGGATTGGTCTTGGAAGACATTGTGGAGTTGTCCATTGAATTAAGAGACTATCAACTGGCCAAGTGGGCTGTTGATGAACAGGTTTCCATTCTGCAATCGAATGAAGAGTCTTCCCCAGAATCCATGGTATCCCTTGAAACGCTCATGGCATCTGATTGGTATTCATCAACCACGGATCTTGCAGACCCCGAACAGACCTTGAAAGATGTAGCTGAATCCAAAGAGGATCAGGAATTTTTGTTTGACGGAAAATGGAATGAGGTAACGTTGCTTGAATCCTTCACTTCAAAAATCGAAAAGAGATTTTTAAAGTTAATCTATAAAACCAGAGAGGAGTCCTCACAAGAAATTGTAGTCCCGGTCAAAGATTACCCCCACATCAAAAATCTGGAATCAGGCACTCCTCTCTATGCAGCCATGGGGTATAATGAAGATATTGGGCTTCCCCGAATTTTTTCTCTGAAGCTCAGAGAAGAGGGACATGCCTTTGACTGTTTGATTGAAGTCAATGGAATTCTGGACCATCATAATCCAGCCAAGGAGATGTCTACCATCTTCATTTCCCCGACGACATTTACCATCCTTCGATATTCACAATTTGAAGAAGTACGCAATTGGAAGCCCGGTACACCACTGGTCATGTCCTGTATCAATTACCGTGATCGTCGATATATTGCGTATGAAGTACGTCCTGGAACGTTTCAGGAGTCGGATTTGGTTACCCAACAATCAGGTGAGCTCTTTATTCACGACCGGGGATTTGGATTTGTCAATGATGTCTATGTCCCAGCTGCGATGGTTCGAGGTCATGCATTTGGCTCACATGTCAATGTCGTTGCCCTCAAAAAACCAAAAATCCGAACTGGTGTGCTTGGATGGCAAGCCATCCTCATTGAACCAGCAACGACTGCACCCTATTACGATTGAGTGAGACCTTTACATTCCGAAGTGAACAAGGCATTGGTTGAATTCCCCATGTGCCTACCGATCAGGTTCTCAGCCTCTTTGAATCTTGATTTGATGCTTCATCTTGATCTTTTGCGTGAGGTCTACCCAAACAAATCTCCTTGATGCGAGGACTCTTTACCTTCAGACGGGTTAGCATCTGTGTTCGGACCATCAACGGATTTCTGGTCCCATGACGAAGCCCCTGATTTGAGAAGCTCCTGTGCCTCTGGTGTCAGTTTTTGTCCATGGAATACGCTACATTGACTAGGTCGGTTCAGAGCGGCCCTGAACGCCTGATACCGATCGACTCTCTTGGCAATGTCTTTTGAGTTGACCCCATCCACATACAGGATTTCATCGGCTTGGGAAGCGGCGACCTGACTAAGGGCAGCCTCTTCGTCAGATGTGCTGGGTGTAGCTGGACTTTGCATTGCGATCATGGTGAGATTCTCATCTCTGATTGCCTGGCGATAAGGTTTTTTAAGGCGAAGTTTGAGATGTCCACCGCTTAAAACCCACAGGACTCTCCCTCCATGCTCATAGACGCTCTGAACAACTTTTTTACCCAACTTCAGTGCACCGATGGTGACCACCGTCTTCTGTTGATCAGCTAGATCTTCTGCCATATCACCTACCTTGGAGATTCGAGCATTTGAAATGGAATCGGGTCCCATAATGGCCAGAGTGTCTTGATGACCCAGGTGTTGATGGCCCGTTCCGTAGATCAAAGGAGGGGCCTGATTCCCCATGTTTTTTCGAAGACAGGCAGGGTAATGTAGATCACTTCGGGATAAAACCCAAATTCCTGCCCGATACCATTGCTCCAAGGTGAATCCAAGGTTGATCCGACGATCAAGGAGCCATGCCAACCGATCCTGTTGGATCTCTGCCTCATGGCTCACATCTGTAATCAATACGCTCCCCAATAAATCACTTGGGCGCTGATCAGATCTGTGCAGAGTATGGGCGACTCGGTTATACTCATCCACCGTCAAGGGTAGATGCTCTTTCTCTCCTCCCTGGAATGCACACAGCAGCAGTGTCGCACATGTATCATCCGTCATCAACTCTTCCATCTATGGTCCCTCGTAACAAGTCCATTGTGCAAACAGTGAAAAAGATGTGAGTGTTACTCTATTCAAAATCAGTCTCAACGTCAAAAAATGGCCTGATAATTTCATTTTCATGCAAACAACTCTCCCTGAACGCTGTTTCCCCATGAGCTTTCTTTCAAGAATTCAGTGGGTTCATCTGTGACAGGGAGTTCATCCTTCGTATCAGGGGATGGGAGATCCATCTCTGCATGATCAGGGTTCTCTTCTGCTGAATCATTGCCCTTGTCTATATAGGATGGCTTCTCAGAATCAACTAACTCTTCGGGAGAGGACTCGCTATCCGATGGAGGCAAGTCTTCCAGACGCTCAAAGATCCCCGCATGAACAGCATCTTCATGAGTGCTCCACGGTATTGCTCCACATTGAATGAGATGTTCGGCTACTGATGTAGCAAAATGTCCTGTCCATATAAAACACTTCTTTTTGGGAATTGCTTGGTGGATGATCTCAGTGGTGTGAAGCCAGTCCATACTCAGTTCGGTACCATCAATATGAATGATTGAATCGCATAGAGTGATGATGAGTTGACCAAGCTCAGGTTCTCCAGAGACGAAACGGGGATCGGCAGGGCTGCGTGTAGAAAGAAGTACAATTTTACCTGATGCTTTCGTATCACGAAATGGTTTTGTGAGCGGCTCTGCCAGAAGTGATCCCTGAAGGAGCCATATAAATGTACCACCACACTGGATGGATGTCTCAATGGCATCCGTTGCTGGTGACAGTTTTCCAGCACTAATAACCGTGCTTTGATGTTCAGCACATAACCTTACCATCCCACTCAATGATTCACTGTACTCGGATGCAGGAGGACTCGGACCTATCATTGCAGTCCCTCCCGAATTTAGAAGTGAGCTCTCTCCAATGCCATAAAGAATCGGGGGAGCCTTTGATCGTAGCTGAGTTCGAATCCGAACAGGGTAGTCCTCGTCTCCTCGTCCGATCATCCAGATCCCGCGCCGCTTCCACTCTTCTAGGTAGAACCCCATAGAAATTCTCCGATTCTGCAGCCCCGTTAAGCGATCAAGATCCAACCCGGTGGACTGGGATGCCTCTTCCAAACAGGACGGATCTATTAAATTCGCAGGCCGCAATTCTTGGTGTTTAAGCCATGATGCTATAGCATTGTATTCATGTAGGGCTAGCGGATGATGCTCACCTGCAAACCATGCACAGAGCAGTGCAACCTCAGTGGTATCCTCCGTAAGTGTCCACATCAGTTTTATTCCGATAAACTCCGGTAGACAAGAGCGGCGGGTACCACCTTGGGACAACCATCGTAACGCAAGAGAGCTGCTACCGTGGTAAATGTCATGCCACTGGAAATCACATCATCAATCACAAGGGTTGACATTTTACACGAATGGACAATTGTAAAAGCATTGGCCACATTTCGTGCACGCTGGACTGGATTCTTTTGGTCACCCTGACGCTTCCCCATTCCAGTCCTGCTGACACTATGGACCAGTTGAATGTCCAGACGTTGTGCTACTGCTTCGGCTAATCTTGGAACATGATGTTGATCGGTACGCGACGGGATATAAGTGACGTATCTAAAACTTCCACAATGTTTTCGTAGGACTTCTACAAAAGCATCCACAATCTCATCGGAATAATGGCTACGATTCCTTCTCTGCTCCAGGATCTGTTGACTCATGTCGACATCAAACATTCGACATAAGGCATATCCCCAAGCGGCCTGATAATCCAATGGGATCAGTTGTGATTCATGGATCGGATGATCCGAAAGTCTACGAATGGGCCATCTCACTACGGGAGGGATGATGTTTGGCTTTTTCTGAATAAACTGTGCTGCTTCCTGAACCATTGCAGGTTTTGGCAGATAGGATTGATGTGTCCGGTTGATACAGTTCCTGCATCGTCCGCAGTCCTTGGCGGACTCATCATCAAGTGCTTGCTGCAGAAACTTCATCAAGCATCCTTGATGATTCATATACTCACGCATCTGTAGTTTCTCCTTGGCACGAACCTCGCGTAACCTCTCAATCCGATCTGGAGGAATCTGGAACCCATCGGCTTCTCCCGTGGCGAACCATTGGCTACGTTCATTAATGACGGGGGCGGGGGATTCTAGCGAGGCGAGTTTTAGAATTTTTTCTATCCTGCTTTTTTTAAGATTCACCAGAAACATGAGCTCTGCCAGTTTGAGTCCACCATCTGCTTCCTCAAGTGCTTTCATGACCAGATCAATTTCATCTTGAGATGGAAAAGCATTATCGACAAAGTAGTCTGCAATGCGCTCATCCTCTTCGCCCCACATCAAAAATCCATAGGCATCCGTGATCCCACGACCAGCACGCCCCACCTGTTGATAGTAATGAATCACCGAACTGGGACGCTGATAATGGATGATGAAGGAGAGGTCTGGCTTGTCAAAACCCATCCCCAGAGCGATCGTGGCGACGAGCACTTTGATATCATTGTTGAGCAGGGCCTTTTCCAGTTCTTCACGCTCTTGGGTATCTCCGTAATAGGCATGTGCGTCAATGTCCTTGGATTGTAGCCACTTTGTGACTAAATCTGCATCTTTACGGGTAAGGACATACACGATCCCACTTCCCGGAAGATGATCCGCAATGGCCCAGGCCATCCAGGCCAGTCTGGTGCTTGGTTTGGGCATGTGGAAATTGTGTAATTGCAGGCTACGTCGTACCAGACTCCCACGGCTGACCTGAATATTTCCTCCCAGCTGATCCCTTACATCCTCAACGACCCGGTTATTCGCGGTTGCAGTGGTTGCTACAATCGCCGATCCCCGTGGTACCATCTTCTGCACTCTGCGAATCCGTAGATAATCTGGACGAAAGTCATGGCCCCAATCAGAGATGCAATGGGCTTCATCAATGATCAGCATTCCAAGACCACTGGCGACGGTTGGAAGCGTCTTACTGAGAAACATTTCGTTCGCAAGCCGCTCTGGAGTGATCATCAAGATGTCCACCTGATCATCTCTAAGTTCTTCATGAATGTCATTCCATTCTTCCCTGTTATCGCCTGTCATCCTGCGTGCATTTAATCCCAGATGGAATGCTGCCGTCTCCTGATTGCGCATCAGTGCCAGTAGGGGAGAAATCATCAACGATGGCCCTGCACCCTGATCACGGCGGAGCTTTGTTGAAATCGTATAGACCATCGTCTTCCCCCAACCTGTACGCTGTACAACTAGGACGCGATTGCCACTCACGGCCTGCTGAATGCTTTCCCACTGCCCATCACGAAACTGTGCGTCTGCACTCCCAACGGAGTCACGCAGATACTGAAGAGCAACGTCTTTGAGCGAATCAGGATTCTTCTGTGATGGCATACGAAACGAAGATCAGTGTTAGGATGTCACGATCATCCATGAACAATACCATGATGTAATGCATCCCTGCTCAGAGCAATACATCATTCAAGGGAAATCCATGATTGGTTGATGCTCCAATGGATTCAAGTTCGTCCTTATCCTGCTAATGGTGAGGGTGTAAGATTATGGATCATTGATGTGAGCACCACTGCGTATCCGTAGCATGAAGAAACTCATGATGATAATGCCGACGGGCTTCCGATCCGATGGGAGATCCTGGGGGAATGGTGATGCTCTCTGTTTGCTCTTTTGCCTCGTAGTCCCTCGCCAGATATCGTTCAATGTCACTGAGAACCATTTCCCTATGATAGCGAGTTTCTCTATCGCTTGGCGATACGGGTGACTCTGGAATCCACTCCACAAATTCACGAAGCCGTTCCAGTACGAATGCTCTCACAGCTGGTGCAGCGGTGGGTTCACTTGCAAGTCCGATCAGTTCGTCTATCCAAACCTGCTGGACGACTCTCTGAAGTTCTGCCTCATACGCATCATCGGACATCGTAACACCCCAGACTGCATCACTGACCGTCTCCAGGACGCGATGAAAGGTTGGTAGCGTCTCATCAAGATCACTTTGATAGGTCAGGCGGGCGGCACGTTCTGGGTTCAGGATCTGTGAAAACACCATCGTAGCTACCACAGCAGCTGGAGTATAGGAATCAAAGGTCAAGCCTGTATGTCGATGAAACAGTTCCCGATGCATTGGAAACCCTGGCGGCCTTGGGGGCATCTGCATCCTCACGCTCTCTGGAACCCGAAGTGCTTCGGAGGAGAGAGTCGCCAAGAGAGCATCCAGTGCGTCCATCTGAATGTGTGTCTGAACAGGTATCTGTTGAGCTTGACGATCGCCCCGATGTGCGTAGGTATAGATCACTCCTCCCAATAATTTTGTGGTGGCTTCAATTTGATATCGATGACGCAGATACAGTGGTACGAGCGTCTCCTCCATGGTAGCCAAGGGGCGACCGGCTCTGAGCACGCGTTCATCAAACGCTGCAAGTGCAACCTGACGAACATCCAATTCGTGATAGAGTGAACGTACCATATCCTCTCCGTTATCCCATAGGTTGGATAGTGGATGGGCAGCACCTGCAGGACGAGCATCCGCATCTGTAATGTACAGAAGGCCTTGATCCCAGGCCGTCTGAAGAATCGTATCCAAGAGATCCTGTTCAACTTCTCTAGGTAGTGGTTGGGCATACCCGTAAGCAATCGCGACCTTATCCCATTGCCCGATCCCATTCCCGTAGGCTTGATGAAGATCAATTTTACCATCGTTATTGACGGTAGCATAGGGAGCTGGATAATCCATCACCGAAGCCCTTCGATTGATGGAAGATGCGAAGTTATGACTGAGCCCGAGCGTGTGTCCAATTTCGTGTGCTGATAGTTGGCGAATCCTTGCAAGCGACATTGCCAGCATCGGGTCATCTTCGGCAAGAGAGTCCTCATAAGGTGCCAAGAGCCCTTCCGCGATGAGATAGTCCTGACGCACCCGCAGGGAGCCAAGGGAAACATGTCCCTTGATGATTTCGCCCGTCCGGGGGTCAACGATGCTTGCTCCATAGCTCCAGCCCCTCGTCGCACGATGAACCCACTGAATTGTGTTGTATCGTACATCCATGGGATCGGCTCCCTCGGGGAGCATCTCTATTCGGAATGCATTGGAAAAACCAGCGGCTTCAAACGCTTCAGACCACCAACGGGCACCATCAAGGAGGGCTCCCCGAACAGGTTCGGGTGTTCCAGAATCCAGATAATAGACGATCGGTGATACAGGATCACTAATCACGGAATTTGGATCCTGTTTGATCAAGCGGTGCCGTCGGATATAACGCTTCATCATATCTTCACCAATCGGTACTGCATAATCCATATAACTGACACTGCCATACCCTGCACCTGGATGGAACACTCTTGGATGATAGCCATCATCGGGGAGCATGATTAAGGAATGTCGAACGCTCAGTGTGACCGAGTTTGGATCCGCTGCTACATCTCTGACATAGCGTCCTGGATTCTCCGAAGTAAAGGTGATTCGTGCCTCCAGTTCTGTATTTTGTGGAAAGGCCTTGAGCATTGCAGGAACGGGAGCGCTTCGGCTCTTATCCAAGGCAAACCGTCCCTGATTTGATCCGCTTAGCCGTCCGATGACATCATTGGCATCTCTGACGACAAAGTCTGTGGCATCCACTAAGATTCTACCACTCTCTTCCGCTTCCACCTTAAACCCCCAGATAATCCCCTCTGCAAACGCTTCACGAACCGACATTCGTTCGGCATTTGAATCAGAGTCTGCACGGTAACGGAGATTCGGCATCACCAGTAGAATCTTCGGACCACTGCGTTCAAACCGAACGAGGCGGGTACGGCCTAGCTGACTTCGGTCAAGCCCGATATCATTGGATCCCAGTCCAGCTGGCATGGAAGAGACATAGAGGAAGTCCTGTCCAAGGGTTTTAATTTCAAGATAGATTGTACCAGTGGTTTCATTCCAGTAGACTGGAAAGAATCCATCCTGCTTTTCTAGGTTTTTGGTTTTTTCGCTGATGGACGATACTCTCTGTGCCTTGATGGGAGCATTTACCAGAAAGATGATCATCAGACCGCCTAACCACAATCGTCTCATTGGATCATTTATGAAGTTTATCTTACGAAATATAAGGTTTATAGGAGTTTTACCTGTATAGAGTTCGTTTTGGCCCATCATTCAATGATTTTTCTCATTGGAAACGAAACGTTTCAAACGCAAATCTCTAACAGCAAAAACATGACATTTTTAGGGTATGCAGTGCAATCAAGATGAATGTTGACAATAACAGCGATACGAATAGATTGACCAACACAGGAATCCTCAACCCACAATCCACGCTGGCGGTCCATCCTCTGAAAACAGGTCTAATGGAAGCCCAAATCAAAACAGATCTCTCTATCTGATCACTCAAATTCCCACCAAGTTCTCTACTTGTGTGCACGCCCAATCAGGTTGAAAATTTATTTCAAAAAATGAAGCATTTTCTTGGAAACACCGTTTAAGTGCGGTCTTTGATGTTCATACATGACTGTCGTTGATCAAGACAAATTTTTTTTGCATCATCATTTAATAGACACTTGAGCATTGCGATCAGATGATGGCTATTTGTCGTGGCTTGATTCACTTTCTTTTTCATTCATCTATTTCATTCTATCATGACCTCAACTGGTCAAGTTGTACAGGTAGTTGGACCTGTTGTTGATGTGGCCTTCTCTGCAGAAGAAGTGCCCGATATTCTGGATGCACTTGAGATTACTCGTGAAAATCAGGATGCACTGATCCTTGAAGTGCAACAGCACCTAGGAGAAAACCGCGTTCGTGCTATCGCTATGGATTCTACCGATGGATTAACTCGTGGTGTATCTGTCACAAGTACGGGTCAACCTATCTCAATGCCTACCGGAAAAGATATTCGGGGTCGGCTCTTTAATGTGGTAGGCCGTGCAATAGACGGTTTACCTCAACCCAAATCAGAAGGATCCCTGCCGATCCATCGCGAACCTCCGGCATTCAGCAACCTCTCAACAAGTGTTGAGATGTTGGAAACCGGGATTAAAGTGGTTGATCTGATCCAACCCTACGCACGGGGAGGCAAGATTGGACTCTTTGGTGGTGCAGGTGTGGGTAAAACCGTTCTGATTATGGAACTCATCAATAACATTGCGAAGGCACATGAAGGACTTTCGGTCTTTGCTGGTGTGGGTGAGCGTACCCGAGAAGGAAACGACCTGCTTCGCGAAATGATTGAAAGTGGAGTCATGCAATACGGAGATGAGTTCAGAGAAGCACTTGAAGAGGGGAACTGGGATCTTTCCAAAGTCGATATGGATCAGATCAAGGACAGTAGCATCAGTCTGATCTTCGGACAGATGAATGAACCCCCTGGTGCCCGCGCCCGTGTTGCCTTGAGTGGACTGACCATTGCTGAATACTTCCGTGATCTTGGTGGACGCGATGTGCTCCTGTTTGTAGACAATATTTTTCGTTTCACGCAAGCAGGCTCGGAAGTGAGTGCTTTGCTTGGACGTATGCCCAGTGCTGTGGGCTATCAGCCGACTCTTGCTACCGAGATGGGTGAACTTCAGGAGCGCATTACCTCCACGAAAAATGGATCCATCACTTCCGTACAGGCCATCTACGTCCCCGCAGATGACCTTACGGATCCTGCTCCTGCGACAGCTTTTGCCCACCTTGACGCGACCACTGTATTGTCTCGTCGTATTGCCTCACTTGGGTTATACCCTGCCATTGACCCGCTTGACTCCAATTCTACCATCCTGACTCCTCGAGTCGTGGGAGATGAACATTACTCAACGGCACAGGATGTAAAACAACTCCTGCAGCGATACAAGGAATTACAGGATATCATTGCTATCCTTGGAATGGATGAACTTTCTGATGAGGATAAACTTGTTGTGCAACGGGCACGTAGAGCCGAGCGCTATATGAGTCAGCCCTTCTTTGTTGCCGAGCAGTTCACTGGTGCCAAAGGCAAATACGTCAAAATTGCAGACACGATTAAAGGGTTTCGGATGATTTTATCAGGGGATCTTGATCACCTACCTGAATCGGCATTCACCTACAAAGGGACCATTGATGAGGTGATTGAAGATGGAGAACGCAAACTTGCAGAAACCGATGAGTGACAGTCAACGATTGATTCGCGTTGATATTGTGGCTCCCGATAAACGGGTCTTTCAGGGAGATGTGATCGGAGTCCATGCCCCTGGGGTTGATGGTGGTTTTCAGATTCTATATAATCATGCCCCCATGATTGCCTCTCTGAGTGTTGGCCCCCTAATCTTAACTCTTTCCAATACAGAGAAATCAGTCTTTGCAACCAGTGGCGGTTTTATTGAAGTCATTGGAAATGTGGTGACGGTTTTGGCGGAAACCGCCGAGTCTGCCTCTGACATTGATGCAGAACGTGCTAAAAAAGCGGAGGAGCGGGCATTGGAACGGCTCCACAACGCGTCTTCAGATCTTGATCGTATCCGTGCAGAGCAATCCCTGGATCGTGCTCGCAATCGTTTACGCATTCAGGTGGCCAACACATAGATGATATCATTATGCCTCACTCAGAGTGCTGATGAGCATCATTTACCGATGAGGTCTATGCCCTCTTAGCTCCATCATGCGTTGACTGCTGTATCTATTGAGCTCTCCATTGGGGATCCTGATCATCGTGTATAAGCTCACATTACTTTTCGTTGTACTGGGATTCGCTTTTCCCTGTTATGGGCAACAGGATTCCTCATGGACGCTTGGTGTCCAAGGTACTACTTCCTTTTCACAAGTCGGATTTTGGAGATGGTACGAGGGAGGAATCAGTTCTCTATCCCTTGGTGTCGGAATCAGTGCCCAGGCACTGAAAAAATCCGGTGCGAATCAACAAGATCATGCAATTCGACTTGCATTTGGAGTCGTGAGGCAAGATGGAATTGGTGTGCGTAAATCGGATGATCTCATTCATTTGAGGAATGCTTTAGATTTCTCTGGTATCTCCATTTTTGGTGCATTGAATCCTGCAATTGTCTTTGATTTCCGAACTCAATTTGCCGATGGCTATCAATACGACGAAAAAGATCCGACTCAAGATGGAGTACGAATTTCTGGATTTCTCTCTCCGGCGATCTGGACTCAAACCGTCGGTTTGCATTATCATTTAAATCCTTGGTTGGATTTTGGGTTAGGCATTGCCGCTAAAGAGACCATTGTCACGGTTCGGAATCTCCGACCTCGTTACAAAGTGGATCCAGATCAAATCTTGCGTTGGCAGGTCGGTTCCTCTGGTTATATTCACTTTGATCGGATGATCTTTACCAATGTCCATCTTAAGTCTACACTGACGCTCTTTCTCGCATTCAATCAGCAATCCCCAGATTCCATCTGGGAGACGTTCCTGACCATGAAGGTGAACTCATGGCTTCAGGTCAACGCAGAATATACAGCACTTTATGATCGCGACCTATCCATGTATGTTCAACGAAAGCAGTCAATGGCTATCGGGTTCTTATTCAATTTTCTTTAGGCTCAGGTAGCAGTTTCCACAAGACACCCATCATCACGAGGATCACTAGGATACTGGCTATTACGTTCCACTCAAAACTCAAATGCTCATAAACCCATCCTGAGGTTGCCGTGGACACACCAAGTCCAAACTGACCCGCAGCAACCACGAGCCCCATCAGTGTACCTCTCTTTGAATCCGTTGTGATCGCTGTTAACAATGCCATCATGGGCCCCGTACGCATGGCACCAAACAGCAATGCCAAGGTCGTCAATACCGTTACACTCCATAGCCCTTGAGCCCAGTAGGCAATCCAAGGAAGGACGAGCACCATTGCCAAAGACGAACCAATAATAATTGGCTTACGACCGAACCGATCGGAAAGCATTCCCCCAGAGGTGGTCCCTATGACGATTCCGATCCCACCAATCACGAATAGCAATGCAAGCTGCTGTATCGTAAATCCTAGATCCTCCTCCAGCCATTTTGGAAAAAAGAAGATAAAAAACCCAATACTCATAAAGATCAGACAGT
This sequence comes from Bacteroidota bacterium, assembly GCA_026708685.1. GTDB lineage: Bacteria > Bacteroidota > Rhodothermia > Rhodothermales > Bin80 > Bin80. The sequence goes on along the minus strand of JAPOUL010000098.1, from coordinate 27,847 downwards.
GTACGAACGCACCTGTAACAGGTCTTGGAGTCTTCAATAGTTTGGTATAGGTGTTGAATGTGCGGATCAGGGAGAATGACTCTTCCCTAGAAATGACTCTGGTTTCTGGAATGAACCTCCATGCCATTAAACATGCGAATCCCATCAGGATGCCAAAGATCATAAACGGAGACTGAAATCCAAATGTATCTGCCAACAAAATTCCTCCAGGGGTCCCAATAATCAATCCGCTGGCAACCCCCGTCATGATCCACCCAGTTGCCCATCCGCGGCGATTATACGGAAAGTAGTCTCCAACAAACGCAACCATGCTTCCACTATATACCCCCGCTGCGACTCCAGTACATGCCCGCACGATCAATAGTGATTCGTAGTGCGTAGCAAGTCCGTGCAGTAAAAGTGTTACAGAAATGAGTGCTGTACCCCAAATCAAGATTTTTCGCCGCCCGACTAGATCGGAAATCGGCCCAATGATTAGGGTAGAGATAGACAGCAGGATTGAGTATGCTGTCCCGAGAAATCCAAGTGCAAAATCTGAGGGCTGGGCTGGGTTGAGCAGTTCATCCTCAATGAGCGGTAATAGGGGGGCAACGATAAAGAGCTGGCAACTCACGATAAATGCTGTCAGCCAGAGTGGTGCAATAATAAAAAATGAATTTCCAACTGCAGGATTGGGAAGTATCTCAGGCTTGATTTTCTTTTCCAGTAGAGTTGTTTTCATCTATGTGTTCTGCAATCCTGTCACGGATGATTTGACTTACTTGATAGCAATCTTGAAAAGAATTGTAGCTACTTCGCACGTATGTCTATAGCATTCCATGTCAGTGGTGTTGATCAATACACCACGAAAGGACCGAGGATAAGGCTGAATGAAAGGGGCAACTCATCAAATATTGCATGTACTATGATCTGAAAATGATGGTGGTGATCATTGAATTTTTCCGCAGAATTTTGGTATCCAACCAAATGAAGAACAATAGAATGTACCTTATACAACGATGCTTCTAAGATTATCCATATGGTACATGAGCAGACTCATGGGATTGAAATAAAACTCGAAACTGCACTGAACCAATGGGGTTTTCGAAGCAATCATCTGAAAAAATCAATACTGAATGGCGATGCAGAGATCAATGAAGAGTAGTCAGGCGTATGCCCATGCAATTAGGTTCTCATCCTGAACCAAATGAGATTCAGAGTTAAGGTTTGTCTTTACCCAATAGATAGAGCTGGATGATACAATAAGCTGGTTTAGGCAGAGCCTTACGGCCTTCGGTGTCCCGCTTGCCATCTTACACTGGCCCCCCATCTTGATGAACACCCGTACGAATGAATCGCTATTGGTTGAGTGATCACTTGATTTTCTTGGTAACGATAGGAGATTTGAACTCATGCTTCCGAGAAAACATTCGGATTCCGGGATACCAGAAATATTTCTATCCACGATGATCAAAATTCTTCAGAATATTCATCACATATGTGGACTCAATCATTTTATATCAAAGCGAAACCTTTCATCGCAAACAATTTAAGAATGGAACGCACTCAAAATGTTTTTACAAATCAGCTACAAACTTTTATCCTTATTTCTTTTCAGAGGATGCTTTTGAGTACATTACCAATTTCATGCACGATTCAAATGGATCAGTTGAACCGGTCTCTTTACGGGCTTAGTCCAATAGATAAAACAAGATTCTACGCGGCTCTAAATTCAACGATTAGGCGTAAGCCAGTGGAATTTCTCAGAAAAAGGTTGGTTGTCAAGTTTGAGAAGTATTTCGCGTTTTTATGAGTTCTTACGGTGAGAATGTCTATCTTGTCCAATTCATTCAATTGCTACATAGGTATGATGATTCAAGATTAATCACGAGGTTGCTTCTTCAGTTGTTATGATCCATTCAGACGAGCCTCAACAAAGTGCTCTTCCATTCTAAAATCCCCACTTCCCCGCTCTTCAAGAATATTTAGAAAATCACTCCAACCTGCTTCGGCCTTTTCAAGAAGTGCATGCCAGTCCAACGCATACATGTCGTCTTTAGCTAACAACTGAATCTTGGCAACAGAATCAGAATTCTTATCCAGATGATCGGCGATGATGTACCCTGTAACGCTCCGAAAGACTGCTTCAGTTGATGTCATGATGGCAGATCTAATCGTCAAGACATATCTCTCAAAGCGTGAAAGGTGGTCCCAGTCAACGGTCTGTCCGGGTCGTACAAATTCAATGACAAGAAGATGGCGGCCGCTGGACATGGTCAGGTCTACTCTCCCTCTATAAGTATTGGCGAGTAATTTTGAGGTGCCTGCTGCTTGTCCTGTAACTCTTTGAAGGCTCGTCTCTTTCTTAAATGTTTCCCATTCTGGGGAGATTAACCAAGGATTTTGTGCAATAAAATCGCGAATGGAATTCTCCAAATCTTTTTTCTCAATTCTTAATCTGAGATTTTGAATGGCCTCCAATTTTGTACGGACTACCTCTACTGTCTGCAATGCTGTAAGAATTCGTGCTTCCATTAGCACATCCAACAATGTGGATTCATTTAAATCCTCTGCCTCGGCAATTTCGGCAATTAACCCCTTGAGTCTTCCATGCTCCCAGGCAGTAAGAATGGCTTGTCCTAATTCGTCATACTGTTGTTCGGAAAGAGTAGGTACCTTTCCTAAAGCGATGAGTGCTTGCTCTACAGTTTTGCGTTCATGCTTTTGCAAGCGATTTAACCGAGTTGCAAATCCTACAAGTCGTTCTTCTAAGCGTTTTCTTTTCTCTTCTGCTCTAAGTTCTGCCCAAATTCTTAATACCTGCTTAAGACGACCTTGGGCCCAGTCAAGAAGAGGAGCCGTTTCTTCTCTGTCCCAGTTAATCCGCTGTCGTTCAGTTGAAATGAGATCTGATGGAAGTTGATCAATGAAGTCAGCAACGACCTGTCCTGCAAGATATTCAGTTCCATGGCGTCCAGTGAGTCCATGTGTGAGATTGAAAAAAAAAGGCATTTGTGCCAGCTTGCCTCTTGCGAAAACAGCAACCCCTCTCAGCTCCTCCTCTTCAATGGTTTCTTTTTGGAACAAAAATCTCCATCTAATCTCATGACCTTCAACAGTCTCGATGCCCCATCCATCGGTATTGATCACGATTCCATTCTGGAGTTTAGGGAGATCCAAGGGGAATTGATACTCAAAGCCAGCAACATCAAATGATTGTGGAAGTGGTTCACCCTGAACGGAAATCGTAAAATCTGCCTGTTCCTCATGGAGCAGAAATCTGCGGGCCATACTTTGACGGAACTGCTCCTCGGAAGGAGCCCTATGGATTCGAAGTTTCGATAATGTGATCACCGTTCCATGCTGAGAGCGTCGTCCCAACTCTGGGGGATCATACTCCAGAACACGAATCTCTTTACGATCTATGGTAGAAGCATTCTGAGCACTCAAAACATCAAGATCAAGACTAAATACCGTACGCTCTCCAGTCTCTTTACTTATTGTTCTGACCGTCATAACTCTGGCAACTCCAAATCCTGCAAATTTTCCAATACCTTTACGACCAAGAACAGATCGACCAAGCTGAGACTTTTTATAAGATTCTTCTTCCCTGCGATTGCACCCCACTGCTAAGAAAAAATCTTGACAGTCATCAAATTTCATCCCGATTCCGTTATCAAGGATCTGAAAAACAGCTTCGGGATCGGTTGACGCTTGAGGCAATTCAATATCAACCGTCGTGGCATCTGCATCCCATGCATTTGCGACCAATTCAGCTATTGCATTCACTGGACTTTGGTACATTTGGATTCCAAGATGTTCAATGACTCTTCCGGGAAATTCAAGAAGTAATGTCTTATGGGAAGGGTTGACCAGATTGTCTGAATGTATACTTTCGGTCATATTAATTCAGAAGTGAATGTGGAAACCGGTGAGAAATCCACGAAAATCGCCAGCAGTATGTCGCATGAACTCCATATCATCATGATTTTTCCATAGTTATGTATGAGTTTGAACATCAATAACTTCATCTTACATTAAACTCACGACGGATAGAACGAAAGAACAATGAAAATGTTTGAAAAGAAATGATCCATCATTGAGTCGGCACGATGACTTCCATGAAGAATGCATTGAACGACTCCATTTGCACAAATGTCAAGTGCATTTCATGATGCTTTTTTTCCAACATGTGATCCACCTGCTTGATGTCAATCCCATGTCTGTAATGACTTGGACCTTGGTGACCGCCATTTGAATTAATAACCCATCAATCATTTGTATATTTAAGTTCTTTGACTAAGGTGTATTCATGGGATGGATAGAGCGTCCACTTCAAAACGCAGCCATTGTTGCTACTCTCAGTAGCGAGTTGAACTCGCTACCGATGTCATTAGCCCGCTTCTTGGTCCTTCGGGGGATTGATAACTATGATAGTGCCCGAAATTATTTTCGCTCAACGAAGGACAATCTCCATGACCCGAAGGGATTGGCAGATACAGAGTTGGCAGGCCAGCGAATTGCTGATGCTATTACTTCAAAGGAGCGTGTGCTGGTTTACGGCGACTTTGATGCCGATGGCGTTACTTCCACTGCATTGATTCTTAAATTTTTACAGTCTCATCAACTGGATACCGAATTCTATATTCCTCACCGGCAAAACGAGAATCATGGATTTCATGCAAGTGCAGTAGAGACCGCTCAATCGCATCACTGCACATTGATTATCGTTGTCGATTGTGGTACCAATGATGAGGAAACCGCGGACCTCATACGAGATGCAGGAATAGATCTCATCATCTGTGACCATCACCAAAATGATGACAAACAACCTGTTTGTCACGCTCATGTCAACCCCAATCAATCCCGTTGTTCGTATCCTGTCAAAGATATTTCTGCATGTGCCCTAGCGTACAAGATGATTCAAGTGACCCTTGAGAAGTTGGGGCAGCCTCCTGAACTGGCAGATCAGTATTTGGATCTGGTGGCTATCTCTACAATTTGCGACATTATGCCCCTAGTTGGCGAAAATCGGATCTTAGCACAGGAAGGGCTGAAAGTACTACGTTCTTCCACTCATCCAGCACTGAAAAGCCTAGTGGCGATATCAAAATGCAATCAGCATCGATTGAGTTCATCCGATATCGCCATGCAACTTGGGCCCCGTCTCAATGCTGCTGGACGACTCGCACATGCAAGTGAAGCCGTGGATCTTCTTATGGCACAAACCAAATCCGAAGCGGAACCCCTTGCCAAACGCCTTGATCTACTCAATCAGTCGCGCAAGTCACATACAGCAAAACTGGTCCCCGTTGCAAGTAAGCTTGCAAGGACACAACTTGCAGGTCGTCTGATCAACGCTCTTGTACTCTATCACTCCGACTGGCATCCAGGAATTCTGGGGATGGCAGCAGCAAGAATGGTTGAGGAATTCCAGATTCCAGCCGTCATTCTCACGGATGTTCCGAACTCTGATGGATCGGAAGTTTTTGGCAGTGTACGTACATCGGGAGATATTCACATCCTCAATGCTCTCAACGCATGTCAGGATCTACTGATTCGGTTCGGGGGGCACGCCAAGGCCGCTGGGCTGACCCTGAAAAAAGATGATCTCCCCCAGCTTAGAGATCAACTTGATGTAGAGGTTCAAAAACAGTCACATGCCCGCAATGTCTCAACAAATCTGGAATACGATGCTCAGGTACACTTAACAGACATCTCGGGAAAGTTTGAACGGATCCTTGACCGATGTCAGCCCTTTGGCAAAGCGAATGAAGCACCCCTGTTTCTCATTGAAAACCTATATCCTCTCTCCGTACAATTGCTCACTGCTGGGCGACACCTCCGATTGACTGTACAGGATCCCGAATCCTCCACAAAAATGGTCGCCATTGGTTTTGGTATGGGGCACCATCATCGTACGGCTGAGGAAGCTCGTGTGAAACACACGAGAATTGACATTCTCTGTCATGTTGAAGAAAATTGGTGGAATGGAACCGTCTCAACTCAACTTCGCTTTACTGCACTTCGTCCGCATGAACATTATGAATAGACTTTTGCTGTGCCTGTTATGCCTCTTTCTGCAGACATTGACAGCGAATGCACAACTTCAAAGTCCGTCTGAATTTCTTGGCTATCGGCTAGGTCAAGAATTCACTCCCTACCACCGCGTAAATGATTATATACATCATGTGGCCGCTACGTCGGAGAATGTGATTCATGTAGAATATGGTCGTTCCTATGAAGATCGTTCACTACAGTACCTCATTGTTTCTTCTGTTGATAACCTTTCCAGACTTGAAGAAATCCGCATGTCTAATCTACAGCGTGCTGGTTTACTGGATGGTAGCCCTTCTGAGCACGCTCCCGTGATTGTGTGGTTGAGTTACAATGTCCACGGAAATGAGTCTGTGGGCACCGAAACAGCATTAAAAGTTCTCCACACCTTAGCCTCCGCTGAAACCCCGAAGATTGCAAACTGGCTTGATAGCACCATAGTCATTCTTGACCCATGCCTAAACCCTGATGGACGCGAACGCTATGTTCACTTCTATCGCCAGACGCGTGGCTCCCATGCCAATGTATTGGAAGAAGCTCGTGAGCACTCGGAACCCTGGCCAGGGGGACGTACCAATCACTACTATTTTGATCTCAATCGAGACTGGGCATGGGGAACGCAAGCCGAAACGCGTCAGAGATTAGTCCATTACAATCGATGGATGCCTCATATTCATGTCGATTTTCATGAGCAAAGTGTTAACAGCCCTTATTTCTTTCCTCCAGCAGCCGCACCATTCCATGCGTACATTACACCTTGGCAACGCGAACTTCAGGGTCTGATAGGCACGAACCATGCCAAGTACTTTGATGCCCAGGGGTGGTTATTTTTCACTCAACAGGTGTTTGATCTCTTTTACCCAGGCTATGGAGATACATGGCCCACCTTCAATGGGGCGATTGGAATGACCTACGAGCAGGCGGGTTCTGGTCAGGCTGGACTGGGAATTATCACCGAGGAAGGAGATACGTTGACGCTGAGTGACCGTATTGAACATCATTACACGACCACTCTGTCTACCATAGAAGTTGCCGTCAAAGCACGTCAGCGTATTATTGGTGAGTTTATGCAATACTTCATAGATTCAGCAGCAAGACCTACGGGGCAACATGCAATGTATGTTGTTCGACATCGAGGTCAGGAGGATCAGGTTCGAACTCTTTCTGAGCATTTGGATATGCAGGGAATCATGTATGGATATGCTCTGGATCAATCTTCAGAATCTGGTTTTTCCTACCAAAGTGGGCAGCAACAGAGGGTCAATATTGAATCAGGGGATCTGATCATTCCCGCCGCACAACCCAAAGGAGTCCTTGCCGCTGTTCTGTTTGAACCACAACCTGTGTTAGAAGATACTTTGACATATGATATTACCGCTTGGGCACTTCCTTATGTCTATGGAGTTGAGGCCTATGCATTAGATCAGGACATTCATTGGGGGACAGACAAACCTGTCAAGGAAACACCAGACCATCCATCCAACCCCGTTGCCTATATTGCTGAGTGGAAAAGTTTTGAAGATGCCAAGTTTCTGGCTCAACTCCTGCAATCGGATATCCGCGTCCGCTATGCTGAAGTTCCATTTAAGATCCATGATCAAACCTATACCGAGGGTTCTCTGATCATGACCCGTGCTCAACAGGGAGAGTCCTTTGATTCTCTCATCATTCAGACTGCCCTTGATTCCCATCAGCTGGTTGATGGTGTGACCACCACGCTTGTCACCGAAGGGGTTGACTTTGGATCATCTGATGTCACCTACATTCAACCTCCACGCATCGCCATTTTGGCTGGCCCATCCATTTCGTCCAATGCACTCGGCCAACTATGGCATTTCTTTGATGAGCAGCTGGAATATCCAGTTACTTTGATCCATACCGATGACATCGCCCATCTACGTCTTTCTCGATATGATGTGATTCTTCTGCCTTCGGGGCAGTACCGGGATGTACTGACGAAGAAAGTGATGGAAGACCTTAGGGATTGGATTACAAAAGGAGGCCGGTTGATTGCTCTGGAACGGGCCGTCAGTTTTCTCGCCAAGGACGAGGGGTTCAGCATCAACCTTAAGTCTGATGACGAGGAATCGACTGATTCACTGGAGGCCCACATGATTCCGTATTCTGAGCGGAATCGGCATGCACTTTCAAAAGAGATTCCGGGTGCTTTTTTTCAGGTTCAGTTAGACACGACTCATCCACTTGCCTTCGGGTATTCATCTTATTATTTTACTTTGAAGGTGGGATCTCAAGCGTTTGGTCCGCTCAAAGACGGATGGAATATTGGAATGCTCAAGGAAGGACGCCCCATTGCAGGATTTGCAGGGGCTAAAACTCTGCCCCCACTGATGGAATCTCTGATCATTGGAATGGAATCGATCGGTCGGGGAGAGGTGATTTATTTTATGGATAACCCCATTTATCGGGGCTTCCATTATCAGGGCCGTCTTTTACTCGCTAATGCAATTTTTCTCGCGGGGCAATGAACGGGGGCTATTGACTAGCCCAACGATCAACGCACGAACCTGTTGGTGTGTGCTGTTGAGCCTTTTCTTTATCGTTGAAGGATACGGTCAATCGACACCCCTCAAAGGTGTCGTATGGGATGCCCCCGATCCACCTACGGTGGATGATCTGGTCAAAATTCATAACACTGGGACAGAGGCAATCCGACTTCCTCTTGTGGAGGATCTGGCCATTGTTCACGCAGCAGATTCCTTAGGGCTTCAACTTTTCCAGGACCTGCCTATTCTACTGTTACCAGCAACGGCTCTGCTGGATACACTGGAGTATGCTAAGCAGCTCCTCAATCGCGGCCGTTGGATGTACATTCTCTATCCTTCGGCCCATCGATATGGAGTTTCCGCAAAAAGTGATACGAGTCACCCGCTTTCCTGCGAGTATTTCAAGGAATTATCGGAGTGGGCTCCTGAACTTACGCTCTACTATATATCTGCCTTCGTTGCAGATGATCAATGTAGTTCTTATGTAGATCTTGTTTTGGTTGATGTCCGTGGAAACCCCTCTCCACTGAGTATCATTAATGACTGGAATCACGTCACGCCCATGGGGTTCGCCAGTTTTGGAAAAAGAATTGACCCTCAATCCTTTGGCTTGAACGAGACAAATTCCCCAGAATCTCAGGCACGTTATCTTGAAGATCATCTCCCCAATGTATTGAACAGTACACTAGATAACGTATTTGTTTATCAGTGGCAGGACTCTGTCATTTCTCCGTATCAGTGGGGTCTCATTGATCCGTCCGACCAGAAGCGGCCTTCTTATGAAGTGTTGAAAGGGATTTACACCAATACACGGCATGTTTTCACGTTTCATCTTGGAACACAGCAGGATGAGAGTACTCCTTGGCCACTCATTCTTGGATTGATCACGGTTTTTCTGGTTCTCTTCGTCAACTTGTGGTACAAGCGATTTCCAGAGGTGATGTGGAATTATATCCTGAACAAGTATCCCCACCGCGAAACGATTTATCGGGAGAGTGCTCTTTTAGGGGGGGCATCTTTTGTGTTTGCCATCTCCCATGGTGTATTACTTTCAGCTGTTGCACTGATTCTGATTGAATCCTCTCAGGACCTTGGCTTGATAGAAGGTGTGGTTGCTTTTTTGAGTCCTGAGATCATTCAGAGATTCCATCTACTGATCTCTAATCCCGCTTTGTTGGTCCTCATTGTCACTGCGGTTTACCTTTCGTTGATCCTCATTTCTTCCACATTGGGTGCCTGGGGGTCACGACAGCCTGGAAGTCGCATCCCACTGGAGCACTTTTTCGTCATTAATACCATGAATAACACACCTCTGGGACTAATGCTTCCCCTAGTCTTTGTTTCACCGAGCCTTCATGAGCATCATTCGGTTATCATGGCCCCTGTGCTGGTTTTTAGTGGGATTGTACTGAGTGTCTACTGTAGTTTTCGGAGTGCACGGAATTTCGCATCATTGGCTCGCAGTAGTTTAGCCAAGGGTACGGCACTAGGGCTATTCATTCTACCATTGATGATCATGGTCGGAATTGCTCTTCTTTTGTGGCTTCCCTCTACCAAGGAATATATTGTATTCTGGTGGAATCTTACCACAAAGTCCTAATGGATCACTCTGCTGAACTGAAAAGGATTGAACCTTAACCGAGAGAGTTCTTTTGATCTTGAACAGTGACGTGCGGGAAAGTAGCAATGAACCCCCATGAAATCCAATGACCGCATTAGTGTGGAAAAATTTTCGCCTCATTTCTTTTGGTACACCTTGGACCTACCAAAATCTCATATGATCCAAGCAAGATGAAAAAGATACGATAGACACAGACGGACCATTACGATGCTGTCAAGTCTAACGAAAGGGAACTGGTCAATGGTTCACTGTCAAAAGTGGATGGGCTCAGCAAATGGAATTTCACTAATGAATGTGTGTGACAAAATACTCAATTCTTGGTACAAGAAGAGCAATCATTATACAAAACTTGCAGATGATGGCTGTTTTTGGTGAAAGACGATCATTAGACGTATCGTCATGTCTACGTTAACACATCTTCGTGATCAGGGTGGAGTCCATATGGTGGATGTTTCTCAGAAATCTCCAACTGAACGTAAAGCGGTTTCAGAAGGAGTAGTACATCTGGGCGAAGAAGCTTTTCGTGCCCTAGTGGAGGATCGCGTCAAGAAGGGGGATGTTCTGCATACTGCACAACTCGCTGGAATCATGGGTGCCAAAGAGACGGCTCGACTGATTCCCTTATGTCATTCCATTGCTCTGGATGCCGTAGATCTTACGTTCCAACCGATGGAGAACACATATTCCATCAAGATTCAGTGCACCGTCTGTTCATGTGATCGTACGGGAGTGGAAATGGAAGCACTCACCGCTGTTTCGGTTGCCGCTCTTACGATTTATGATATGTGTAAATCAATTTCCAAAGCAATTCGTATCACTGACATTCGGCTCATCTCGAAAGACGGTGGACAGCACGGTCGTTACTGTGCGTCCGATACTCAATCATCATCATAAGACCATCATGGAAAATTTACTGAACTTAGGTAGTTTCGTTGTGATTCTGCTCATTCTTTTTGGCGTAATCCTATTGTTGTACTTTGTTCCAGTACGACTCTGGATTACTGCTATCTTTTCGGGCGTGCGCCTCAAGCTCTTTCGTGACTTGGTAGGAATGCGACTCCGCCGAGTTCCACCTGAACGGATTGTGAAACCACTGATCACAGCCCACAAAGCGGGAATTCCCGCCGAAACCCCCAAGCTGGAAGCACATTTTCTGGCTGGTGGCAATGTTCAGCAGGTCATCAACGCTTTGATCTCTGCCGACAAGGCCGACATAGACTTGCCCTTTGAGCGTGCGACTGCCATTGACCTAGCTGGTCGTGATGTATTTGAGGCCGTGCAGGTGTCAGTGAATCCTAAAGTCATTGAGACCCCGCCGATCTCTGCCATCGCGAAGGATGGAATTCAGTTACGAGCAATCGCCCGAGTCACGGTTCGTGCAAACATTGAACGTCTAGTGGGTGGTGCTGGTGAAGAAACAATCATCGCCCGGGTCGGGGAGGGGATTGTCTCTACCATCGGGTCGTCTGATTCCCATGCCGCAGTCCTTGAAAACCCGGATATTATTTCTAAGACGGTTCTGGCAAAAGGATTGGATTCAGGAACTGCTTTCGAGATTCTCTCCATTGATATCGCTGACGTAGATGTCGGCGAGAATATCGGTGCAAAGCTACAGACGGATCAAGCGGAAGCAGATTTACAGGTGGCTCGTGCCAAAGCCGAAGAGCGCCGTGCGGCTGCGGTTGCACTGGAGCAGGAGATGGTGGCTCGTGTTCAAGAGGCCCGTGCTCGGGTTGTGGAGGCCGAAGCACTCGTTCCTGAAGCCATGGCAGATGCCTTCAAGAATGGGCGACTAGGAGTCATGGATTACTATAATCTGCGTAACATTGAAGCCGATACCGATATGCGTACTGCGATTGGTGGAGGAGAGGTTGCTGAGGAGCGATAGCCACTTCATAACGGTTCATCTGCAACCGACGATAGTCGGATCAGGTCAATACGATTGCGAGATGCCTTGAGGATCTCGATTTGAAACTCTCCGATGACGATTTGATCGTTGACGGAGGGGATGGATCCGCTATGGTCCATGATGTATCCCGCGATCGTTTCAAAATCACCCGTAGGGATGGATAAATCAAATCGCTCATTGATTTCATCAATCTCGGCTTTCCCACTGATGATATAGGTACTGGGAACGAATTCATTCATCACCACATTTTCGGTGTCAAATTCGTCCTGAATATCTCCAAACAACTCCTCCAGAAGATCCTCTCTGGTAATGAGGCCTGCGGTTCCTCCGTATTCATCCACCACTATGACGATGGACCGGTGGGTCTCGCGCAGCTGCCTCAATAGGTTTTTAGCTGTTTTCGATTCAGGTACAAATTGGGCTGGCTGGACAACATCTTCTAATGTGGTTGGGCCATCAAATAGGTTGTAGGCAAAGGCAATGCCAACAATCGTGTCGATATTGTCCCGATAAACGGGAATTTTAGAATAGCCGCTCTGGATACAAAGCTGACGAAAATCTTCTAGTGAAGTATCCTCAGAGATAGCTACGATCTCTGTTCTGGGAGTCATGCATACTTTCGCCCTTTTGGAATGAAGCTCAAAAACATTGGTGAGCAGTTCGGTTTCTTCGTCATCCAGTGCCAGAGATCCTCGCTTCAGATTTTCTTCAATCATCTGCTCAAAAGCACGTCGGGTGAATCGGGTATATCCGTTGGAGGATCCACCAAGTGTTTTGATAAGCAGTTCTGACGTCCAACTGACCAGTGCAATTAGGGGAAGAAGGAGGGCATAGGTCAATGCAAGTGGAAGAGCGAGAAAAAAAACTGCCCGGGTGGCCGTTTCCCGCATGATCGTTTTGGGCAGAATCTCTCCAATCAAGAGCACAATGATCGCTGCGATCAGAGTCTGGACAATCATCTGCGGACTCTCTCCCTGAATCAATCGGGAGAGAGGTTCAGTGAGAGCCAGGGCCATCACCGTGGAAAAAATCACGAGTGCAATATTATTGCCGACCAGTGTTGTCGTCAACAATCGTGAAGGGGACTCTAAGAAGAATTGTACCATTCGACCGATGAATCCGCTATTGCGTGCACGCACTTCAACGCGCAAGCGGTTCGCAGCCACAAAGGCGATTTCAGTGCCTGAGAAAAATGCACTTAACAGGAGGGTGGTAACAATGACAGCAATGAGAGCCATGCTTAGAGCAGGCGATCAAACTCTAGAACGAGGCCGCACCGAGGAGGACGGACTCCAGTCGTCTTCACTTTCTTCAGGAACGAAGATAGACTCAATCTGAGAGACAGATGCCTCGGTTTCCTCTACCTCAGAAAGGAGCACATCAAGTTGGTAGGTAATTTCTTCGGGGTTGGTCAGGGTAAGCGATTGCTCATGGATATATTTGACCACATCCTCAATGGTGGCCACCTGTGCCTCAATCATCTCAAGTTGCTCCTGACTTTGTTTGAAGCGTTGCAGACGCTGTTCAAGAACCTTCAGCCGACGAAGTTTAATATTGCGTATCGGCTCAGAGGCATTCTTCAAATCTGCCTCAACAGCAGCAATGGCGGTCGCCAGTTCCTGTTCGTTCCTGCGTTGGCCAAAGGCAGCATATCGCTCCTGCTGAAACATGAGTTTTAAACATGAATTCATCAGCCCCTCAATCTTTGCTGTATGGCTTTCCAAGATCCCCTGAGATGCAAAACTAAACTTACGGTAGTTGGCCTGTAATTCCTTTTCCAAGTCTCGGAGGCGAATATAGCGGCGTTGGTTGACGCGACTGAGCTGCCGGTACATTTCACGCTGTGAGGGTGGTTTAGCTGCCGCCGCTGCATATTTGGCACGGATCAATCTTCGGAATCTAGGATGACGGGAAGTAAAACCAAGAAGCAACAACTCCAAACCAGCTGTGGCGGTGAGAAGGGATGGAAAGAGCACATCGCCACCAGGAAAAAATCCTACTCCAACACTGACTCCCAGTCCAACCGTTAGAAACGAAAGATTCCAGCGATGAAGAAATGCCTCACGGGTATAATTGATGTCTTCCTCTTTCATGGATCTTCCGAGTTGGGGAGACGGTCTGTTCTGAGTCGTGGACCAAAGGTCTTGGAAGGAGGTCTAGAGGGTTCTGAGGGTGGTTCTGTGGACTTCTCAATGGGAGGTGAGCTGTGTTGCTCCTGATGATGTTGTTCTTCTAATGCAATCTCCAGACGTGCTTCATTCAGAGCAGTTTCAGCATCCATCCGAGTCGTAATTTCGTCGATAGAGCCATCGGTAAGATCGTCAAGCATATCCGCCATATTGCCCAGTGCCTGATTCACTGAACGACGAGCGTGTACACTGCCAAGTGTCTGTTGGACCCGTTTGCGCTCACGCAATTCTTTCACGTACTGCTCTTTGAGGCGAGCTCGTTCCTTTTCAGGCATATCAGGAAGAGGATGATTCTCGGTTACGAGTACGACCTATGGTTTTTTCTTCGGAATCCAGGGGGTCTTCTGCAATGGGGTCTTGTTCAGGCGATGATTCATCAAATCCCATTTCCAGTTTCATTTGATTGACCAACTCAGAGGCACGTAAATCTTCTGCCTCCTCCTCAAGACGCAGAGCTTGCACATCAACGGAATCAAGAGCGACCTCAATACGTGCTTCATTACGGGCAGTTTCCTGATCTAAACGCTGGATCATTTCATTGTGGGTTTGATCAACACCACCGACTTCAAACTGCTCAAGAGCATCCGCAACATTTGCCTGCCATTTTGCACGTTCACTCGCTCGCAGAGCTTCCTGGGCTTCATCAATCTTACGTTGTCTCTCTCGCATGAAGGCTTTCTTCACCTGCTGAGCTTTATCATAGGCTGCAGCTGCATGAGCAAGTTGCTCTAGCGTTTTTTCAAGATTTTGCTGGGCCGTTTCAAATCGAACAGCATGTTGGCGTGCCAAATCATCTCGCCCACTGGTAATTGCTGATTTGATCTTGGATCTCAGGGCTGCAACCTCAGCCTGTAAGCGTTTGGCTTCCTTTTGAAGGAGGATTACATTGGCTTTTACAGTCGCAATATTCTCATTCATTTTCGGGACTTGATCATTCAACTCCCGAATATTTTGTTCTAAGATCAACTTAGGATTTTCAAGAGATGAAATTGCACCTCCAAAAATAGAGCGCATTGCGCGTTTAAATCGTGACCACAAAGACATGATGAAAAATAAAGTTGAATGATAAGATACGAAATAGATGAATGAAGTATCAGCGATAATGCGTCAGGAGGCAGACTCCCATCCATTAATTGTAAGCCGATCCAGAATGGTGGGTGTTTCTTTAACTGGTTTTGAAGAGAAGGACAGCGCATCCATAATCTTTATAGACTGTTGTTCAATGATATCAGTCTTGCGTGTAAAGAGACTCACAATGGGTAGTCCAGGGGTCACACGATCGCCAATCTTTGCATGGAGGATGATTCCCGCTTCAGGGTCAATCTCATCTTCAATC
The DNA here is from genome assembly GCA_026708685.1 of Bacteroidota bacterium. Taxonomy (GTDB): domain Bacteria; phylum Bacteroidota; class Rhodothermia; order Rhodothermales; family Bin80; genus Bin80. The sequence continues at coordinate 12,252 of JAPOUL010000098.1, read as the reverse complement.
ACTAATCTACCGGCACCAAGAGTGTTTGCTACCTCGGCGACTTTGAAAGCGTCAATGTCGGCTACATATCCATTGACATCCAAGGGAATATTCAGGGTATGGGGTTCTATACTACGCATGCGTAGCGTTGGATCCATGATGACTTTAGGATCACCACCCTGTGCCTTGACGATTTTAGAGAAGAAATCAAGGGCACGGCCGGATGAGATGGCGGTTCGTGCTAGATGAATGCCCTCGGATGGAGAGTCCGCCAAACCAGCAAGTGCAATCATTTCACCAGCGAGAAGGAAAGACAAATCCTGTACATCTTTTGGGCCTTCTCCGCGCAGGCACTCGATGGCTTCTTCAACTTCAAGCCAGTTACCGACTGCATGCCCGAGAGGATGATCCATTTCGGTCAGAAGTGCAATCGTACTCATCCCAAAATGTTCTCCAATATGGACGAGAGTTTCGGCTAGTTCACGGGCCAGAGCGGAATCGGACATGAATGCTCCGCGTCCGCATTTGACATCAAGGACTAAACCTTCCAGGCCCTCAGCAAGTTTTTTGCTTAAAATGGAGGCAGTAATAAACGGAATAAAATCAACATTGGCAGTCACATCTCTGAGTGCATAGATCTGTCGATCGGCAGGTGCAATTTCTTTGGTCGCTCCAATCATGGCAACCCCTAAATCACGAATCTGTGAATAGACATCATGGATGGATAGATCCGTGCGAAACCCAGGTATGGATTCCAGTTTATCAAGGGTTCCACCCGTATGGGCAAGTCCTCTACCGGAGATCATGGGAACGCGAACACCACATGCACCAGCAAGTGGTGCAAGGATCAATGAGACTTTGTCTCCAACACCACCCGTGGAATGTTTATCAATGACGGTAGACGATGATGAAGAAAAATCCAAAATTCGGCCGGACTTGAGCATCACCTCAGTGAGCGCGATCGTCTCATCAAGCGACATCCCCTGCAACTGGGCTGCCATCAAAAATGCAGCCATCTGATAGTCAGGGATACGCCCAGCGGTATATCCCTCAATCAGGAAATGAATATCATTCTTGACGAGCTCAAAACCCTCTCGCTTTTTTTTGATGATTTGAATGGCATCCATAGAAGATTCCTGCGGGCGAAAGGTAAGAATATTAATGGTGAGTGATTGACATAAGATGCATCAATACAGCAAATAGGTTATGACTTGGATGTAGGTTTTCCATACCTACGATGGAATTTTTCAACGCGCCCAGCAGTGTCAACGTATTGGCGACGCCCCGTGTAGAACGGGTGGTTGGTGCTATCCACATCAGATACATATTGCTTAGACTTCATGGTCGACCGAGTTTCAAACTCAGTACCATCAGCCAACCGTACTTTCAGTGGATGATAATCAGGATGGATTCCTTTTTTCATAGGAGAGATAGAGTTATGTCGTTATTTTAATCATTTTCTTCCGAATTGGTTCCACTTGAAATTGTGGACTCAATGCGGCTGATGGTATCTCGCAGTGATGCGGCCTTTTCAAACTCCATTTTCTCAGCAGCTGCTAGCATTTCCACCTCCATTTGTTCCATCAGTTGACGTTTCTCTGCATCGGTGAGCATTTGGATCACTGGATCTTTCAATTCATCGGGGATCTCAGCAACTTCGGGTTGCGAAACAAGTGGTGTCATCCCGCCGGGTTCGCGTTCTTCGGCGACGACTGTTCCACGCAGGACATCCGTACGATCCTTGAACACCGTTTGGGGAGTAATATTATGTTTTTCATTGTACGCAAGTTGTTTATCCCTGCGTCGTTTGGTCTCGTTAAGCATTCGTTGCATGCTTCCTGTGACTTTATCTGCATAGAGAATGATTTTGCTGTTCACATTACGGGCCGCTCGGCCGGCAGTCTGAATCAAAGATCGCTCACTGCGAAGAAAGCCTTCTTTGTCTGCGTCAATAATAGCCACTAATGATACTTCGGGCAGGTCAAGCCCTTCACGGAGCAGATTCACACCCACGAGGACATCAAAATTTCCCAATCGCAGATCTCGCAGGAGTTCTACTCTGGTGAGCGTATCAATATCAGAGTGTAAATAGCGTGCACGAATTCCAAAAGAATCAAAATAATCCGTCAAGTCCTCGGCCATCCGTTTCGTCAAGGTCGTCACCAGCGTTCGTTCTTTGCGTTGATTGACCACACGAATTTCTTCCAGTAGATCATCAATCTGATGTTGACTGGGACGAATGATCACGGGCGGATCGGGGATTCCCGTAGGGCGAATGACCTGCTCCACAAACTCGCCTTCGGACTTCATGAGTTCATAATCGGCAGGTGTCGCACTGAGGTAGATGGTGGATTGTTGACGATCCTCATACTCATTAAAGGTCATGGGGCGATTATCCAGAGCGGATGGCAGACGGAATCCATGCTCTACCAGAGTGAGTTTCCGGGCACGATCTCCATTGTACATCGCACGGACCTGGGGAATCGTTGCATGGCTTTCGTCAACGACCAAAAGAAAGTCATCAGGAAAATAATCCAAGAGGCAATAGGGACGCTGTCCTTCGGCTAGGCCTGTCATGTGGCGACTATAATTTTCAATTCCAGAGCAATACCCGAGCTCACGGATCATTTCCAGATCAAACATGGTGCGCTGTTCAAGCCTCTGTGCTTCCACCATTTTGTTGTTTTCTCGCAGGATGGCCAACCGCCACTGTAGTTCATCTTCAATGGCAGCCACGGCACGGTCAATCTGCTCTTGAGGGGTGACAAATATTCTTGCAGGGTAAATGGTCAACGCTGCATGTTCTTTTTCGATGGTCTCACCTGTGATGGGATTGATCGCAGTGATTTCTTCAATTTCATCTCCCCACAGTTGGATACGATAGGCGATCTCTTCGGAGTAGGTAGGGAAGATGTCCACTGAATCGCCACGAACGCGGAAGGTGCCCGGTTGCAGATCCATATCATTGCGCTTATAGAAAATTCCAATTAGCTGCAACAGCAGATCATTACGATCGACCATTTGACCGGGTGAAAGTTGAACAATCTGAGCCTGATATTCCTTTGGAGATCCCAAGCCAAAAATGCACGAAACACTTGCCACAACGATCACATCCGATCGGCCAGAGACTAAGGCACTTGTAGCCCGAAGTCGCAAACGATCAATTCGATCATTGATGGACAGATCTTTCTCAATGTAGGTATCGCTATGAACAATGTAGGCTTCAGGTTGATAGTAATCGTAGTATGATATGAAGAATTCAACTGCGTTATTGGGAAAAAACTGTCTAAACTCGGCATAGAGTTGGGCAGCAAGTGTTTTGTTATGGCTCATCACCAGAGTGGGCACGCCGAGGTTGCGAATCACGTTACTAATGGTGAATGTTTTGCCAGATCCAGTGACTCCTAACAATGTCTGATGTGGTTTTCCTTGAACCACTCCCTCAGTCAAGGCTTGAATTGCATCGGGTTGATCTCCAAATGGCTCAAACGGAGCACACAATTCAAACGGTCGCGCAGAAAGTGGAATAGACATGGGAAGATGAGATCGTCGACTTTCTTACTTATACTCTGAAAAGAGTCATGTAGCACATCAATAGGATGGGTGCAAAATCCATAATCATTGATTCGGTTGTCAGAGTTGTTTCATTGAACACCAGCAACATTTCGCGGGGCAACATGGGGAAGATTGGAGCCTGAACCAGTTCGGGGGTCAAATGTACGATCGTCTCGGCAGTTGATAGCCAGTTAAACTCATCTGTAAGGATGTAAGTTGATCACAACCCGTTGCAGATCCTTCTAATCATAGTCGAATTACATTTTCATGAAGTATTCAATACCACCCTTATTACTGTTGATGCTTTCCGTGTCAATGGTGCAAAGCCAAACCCTTCAATGGGAAGACTATTCTCCTGTGTCTACTCTGATGGTTGAAGAGCATCTGGTGGCCAAGGCAAAGTATCGTTTTGTTGATGCCCATGGACATCAGTGGAGAATTGGCACCGCTTCGGAGGAAGAACTCCAGTCACTTGTAAGCGATATGGATGACTTAAATCTGGTAATGATGGTGAACTTGAGCGGAGGAAGTGGGGATGAATTACTCCATAAAGTTGAAAATACCAACCGCCATGCCCCAGGTCGGTTTGTCCATTTTGCTAATATAGATTTTTCGCAGGTGGATGAACCCAATTTTGGAGAATCCGCTGCAGCCCAGTTGGAGGCGGATGTTCAAAATGGTGCCGCTGGATTGAAAATCTTTAAAAATCTGGGACTCACGGTTGAAGATTCCAATGGATGAGGGTTCCAGCTGATGATCCTCGTTTAGATCCGATTTGGGCTAAATGTGGAGAGTTAGGGATCCCAGTTCTGATTCATACTGGGGATCCTGCATCCTTCTGGCTACCTCATGATCAATTCAATGAGCGATGGTTTGAATTAAAGGAACGCCCTGGACGAAAACAGGATGGAGATCCATCATGGGAATCACTGATTGAAGAGCAGTGGAATATTTTTCGCAACCATCCAAACACGATTTTCCTGAATGCCCATTTGGGATGGCTTGGAAACAATTTGAAGGTATTGGGTGATAGCTTGGATCTCTACCCAAACGTATACACCGAGTTGGGGGCTGTGATTGCTGAACTTGGTCGACAGCCTCATACTGCACGCCAGTGGATGATTGAGTATCAGGACCGGGTGTTGATGGGGAAAGACTCTTGGAATGCGGACGAATATCACACCTACTTTCGAATTTTTGAAACCGATGATGAGTTTTTTCCCTATTACCGAAAACGTCATGCGTGGTGGAAGATGTATGGCTTGAATCTTCCCGACGAGGTCCTAAGAAAAGTCTATTAAAAGAATGCTCTTCAAATCATTCCTGCGATTGATAAGAGTCTCTATGAAGACGACTGGAATGTTGATCATATTCCAGCTTCAGATCCGCGTCTTAGTCCTCTTCAGTTAGCTCAAACAGAGTTTGGAGACGGCTATGTGAAAGTACATTACAGTTCTCCACGTAAACGTGGACGCATGATTTTTGGGGACTTGGTTCCATTCGGGGAGTTATGGCGAACGGGAGCCAATGAAGCCACCGAAATCTCATTGACTCAAGGTGTATTGGTAAATGGTCAAATGTTATCGGCAGGTACCTATTCACTGTTTAGCATCCCCAATGAAATGGAGTGGACTCTCATCTTTAATCGTGGACTTGGTCATAATGGCACATCGCAGTATCAACAGGAGGAAGATGCACTTCGACTCACTGTTCCTGTCATGGAGATGGATCAAGTAAAAGAGGCCTTTACCATTCTACTGGAAGAAGATGATAATGGGCTGGCAATGATCATTGAGTGGGATCAGACCAGAGTTCAGATTGCAGTGACATCTCCCTGAAATCAAGATCACCGACTTTGATTTTAACTATCATTGACCACTTTCTGAATAGTGTGAGACCTCCGTTGAACACCATCGATCGGAAGTCTCTCCAAGAGAGTGGAATGAAGAATGACGGGGTACTGTTACGAGGGGAGCAGTTACTCTCTGAGATCAAAAGTGGGTCAGCCACCCGAAGGGGTCATTCCCGTGTTTGACAATATCCAGAAAATCATGCTGTAACTGTTTGGTAATCGGACCAGGCTTTCCATCACCGATCACATATTTGTCAACCGTTCGGATGGGGGTAATTTCTGCCGCAGTTCCCGTAAAAAATAATTCATCTGCAATGTAGAGTGCTTCCCGAGGGATTGTACCTACATGGATTGGAATTTGAGCATGCTCGGCCAACGTAAGAATGGAAGACCGAGTGATGCCGGGTAGAATAGAAAGGCTTGTAGGAGCCGTGTAGATCTCTCCATCTCGAACGATAAACAAATTCTCACCACTTCCTTCGGCAAGATAACCAGAGGTCGTGAGCATAATTCCCTCTACATATCCATTGAGAACGGCATCCATCTTGACCAAGCTCGCATTGAGGTAGTTTCCTCCCGCTTTTGCAAGGGTGGGAACTGTATTTGGAGCAAACCGATTCCATGAAGAGACCTGCACATCAATTCCATGTTCAAAGGAGTCTTCACCTAAGTAGGGTCCCCACTCAAATACAGCAATAGCCGTTTCAACGGGGTTATCCAATGGATTCACCCCCATCGGTCCATATCCGCGAAACATCACTGGGCGAATGTAACTGGCCTTGAGCTGACTATTGATAAGCGTTTCTATGGACGCGTTCTCAAGAGTTTCTTGGTCATAGGGGATCTGCATTCGGTGAATCTTAGCCGAATCAAGAAGCCTTCGGATATGTTCAGAAAGCCGGAAGACAGCAGTACCGTTCTTGGTATTGTAGGATCGAATCCCCTCAAAAACACTCGATCCATAATGAATGGCATGAGACAGAACATGGACACTCGCCTCTGCATGAGGAACGAGTTTCCCATTAAACCAGATATCGTAGGTCATTTTAAAGAAATTTGAACGGGCTTACGCATTAGCATGCATACGGTTGCATTTAGATGACCCCTCAGGAAGAAAAAGAAATTGATTGATCCATGAAAGTGACACACCATAGATGAAAGCATCAAATTGAATAGATGAGATATCATCTTGGGGTGGGTTGGATTCATACCACAAATTCTTGTAGATCATTCACGGTCAATCACAAGATGATCAGGTGATATCAAGGTGATGATGGAGAAAAGATATCATCAGTGGACATGTCATTGTTGTGGTCAAAGATGTGCGTTTTACACCAATAGGAAGTGGTAGGATTCGGTTGATTCATTTCATGGAAGGATTCCACATTGGGGGCAAAATGAAGAATCCCTGTGCAGGCAGTGCAAAATGTGGTAGAATGGTGTATATTTGAGACGACATGTATTCATCAAATCACATACGTAGCAGTCAATTGACGACCTTTGATCTATTGCATGCGAGTCAGTGTTTCACTACAAATCTTCAGGATCAAAATTGTAGGGTTTACTTATGAATGTATCTTTGGTGTGCTTTCATCTGTCCCTCGCTAAAAGCCACTTCAGTGTTCATCTCGTCATGTGGCTTCTTGTCCATTTGTCGATTGTAACGTTTGATGCGAATGGTCATAGCCTACAAGTTGAAACCACGGCTCCAAGTTCAATTCCTTTCAACAGTGCTCCCTCACTGATTTTCTTGAATCAGACGGAAGACAACAGCACCGAGCAGTATGATCAACCACCATGGGCTGAAACCTTCAAGTCGTTACAGATAAACAACTTGTCTCAAGGATTTCAGGTTGATTCATTGGAGATAAATCCTGCTCATTTGCCACTGGTTTCAGTAGGATCAAATCATGATGAAGTGGGTGAGGTGGTGAAAACTCACAAAAAATTGGGGGGGGGTAGATCGCATTAATTCTGACATTCTGATCAGAATTGAACCATGGAGCACCATGGAAGTGAATGAGGGCCAATCAACAACATTTCGGGTATCGTTACTATTCCAACCTACAAGCGATGTGAAGATCGCGATCTCTCCATTCACGACATCAGGGCTTACTCACTCTCAATCAAGCCCACTGACATTTACTTCATCAAACTACAATGAACGTCAGTCAGTAACTATAATCGCCGCTGAGGATGATGGTAATACTGTACACGAAAGAGAAACCCTTATCCTTCTGGCAAGCGGTGCAACTGGATATGACGGATTGTCTAAATCTCTCCCAGTTCAAGTCATAGATAATGATATTTCAGGACCTCAGATCATCATTACTCCCGCCAGTCCAATTTTTCTTGATAATAACTTGGATCCAAGAATTAAAGTACGGCTCTCGGAAATGCCAGATCAAGAAGTAATCGTGACTCTTTCTGGATTTGATAACCCAGATGTAACCATTAAGGGTGATCCAACCTTAACATTCACTCCCAAAAATTTCTCCGATGATCAATGGATTTATTTGGGGATATCCAATGAAGACCCAGAATTTGATAATGAGTCGGCCTATACTACATTTACCGCCAGCGGGGGAATCTACGAAGGGGTAACCCGACCTTATCGAATACTCATAGAAGATCATCTTCAAACTTACGGACTCAATGTCAGTGGCTATACGCCGAATTTGGATCCAAACAGTTTTGCAAATATTGTAATGGAAGAACCTTCATCTATAACTTTTCAAGTAAGCCTTAAATCGTTGATATTAGACACTGTAGATGTAGAAATAAGTTTGCCCACTTATCCGGGTTCTCCATGGTGTTTACATCCCAGCTCATCAGTAACCATTCAACCTGATACTCTAACATTCACTCCATTTGATTATGGCCAGACTCAACCGGTAACACTGACCGCAAATATTGATCAAGATGATCAAGATGAAAAAGTATGCATCCGAATGGCCGTCCCCTCAGAACCGTCTATAGTAGGGTTTTTTCCGCGGGTTCTGGTACAAGATAAAGACGCTGTAAATGGGGCTGCAATCAAGGTTAAACCCGACCGCCTAAGAGTTAAAGAAGGACAAACGTTACGACAACTTAGGATTTCACTGGAAAGTCGACCGAATGGACCAGTGAAAGTAAAAATTCCGCCCTTCACAAATACAGATTTGACTGTTAGCAAAGAAAGTTTAATGTTTACCAGAAACAATTATGAAACACCCCAATGGGTAGATATAACGGCTATAAAAGACAGTACTGCTGACGATGAGGACGGATTTACCATATTGCATGCATCTGGGGGTGGCTATGACCGCGTGACTAAGGAGGTCCGAGTGGACATTATAGACCTTGACATACGCGAAATCATTGCAGAGGACACGATTAAGGTTCAGGAGGGGAAGACTTATGAAGACGAGTTTGGAATTATTCTTGGATCCCGCCCGACTGGGCCAGTTCGGGTGAGCATATCAGGACAAGAAGTAGGTTCAGATTTGACTTTAACTCCAGAATGGGTGAATTTTACGCCCCAGTCTAGACGGGATTGGAATGATTGGAAATGGATTAAGATGATAGTTGCTACCGATACAGACTGGAAGGATAATGAAATCCCACTTACCTTAACGGCCTCCGGTAGCGATTACAATGGAATTCGCAAAAACGTCCTAATCATCATAGAAGATTCTGACCAAGCCCCTCCGCCAGGGATTGTGATCACTCCTGCAACTGTGAATGTAGATGAAGGCAGTTCAAAGGATTTTAAGGTTTCATTATTGGTTGAGCCCACTGAACTGGTGAAAGTGTATATTCCACCATTACTGACGGATGGACTGGACCATAATCAATCTGATTCATTGGAATTCACGCCGACTAACTATGAAAATGCACAAATCGTCACCGTGACTTCCATGGAGGATCCTAATTCCATCAGTGAGTCAGAGGAGATAGAATTGTCTGCAACGGGTGCGGAGTATGACGGTTTGAAAGCAACCTTAACGGTCAATGTGTTAGACAAGGATAGTGATGGACGGATCCTACCATCGTTCAGTCGTATTACGATCACCGAAGGAACATCGTCTAATCAACTGACGGTGTGTTTGAGTCAGAATCCCACAGGCACGGTTATGGTCAATGTTAAGCAAGAATCACCATCTAATTTGAATGAACCAAATCCATCAATCATTGAATTTGATGCTTCAGACTGCGGTAACCCCAAGACGATTGCGTTAGAAGCACCTCCTGATGATAATTTAATCGATCATCCATCTGAAAGACTCACATTGACAGCATCAGGAGGAGGCTATGATGGGGTTGATACAACAATTACGGTAAACTTTGAGGATCCAGACAAACCAGAGATCACTGCACCGTCATCCTTGACCATTGGTGAGGGGCAGTCCAAATCACTGAGCATCCGCTTATCTCACCGCCCAAAGGCGGATGTAGATGTTACGATTTCAGGCACTGCAGGAACTGATTTGTCTTCCAATACTACGAAGCTGACGTTTACAGGTGAAACTTGGAATACCGATAAATCGGTTACCTTAACCGCCGCACCGGATGATGATTTTCAAGACGAAACGATTACGCTCACTCTGAGTGCATCCAACGGTGGCTATGATGAAGTGACCAAAGATGTTACGGTCACCATTGACGATGATGATGGTCCGATTTCTGTACCATCGGTACAATTATCATCTGTGCGTCCAAACCCCGTCAGAGAAGGGGCTACCACTACTATTACTGCGACCCTTTCGGAAGCGGTTTCAACGCCCACGGTCATTCAACTGGACTATGAGCATATTGACACCGAACCATCGGACTATATCCAGATTCCAAGTTTTACCATTGATGCCGGGTTTCGCTCTGGCTCAGGAGATCTACACATCTCTAATGACGATATTGCCGAGCCCGATGAGACCTTCCGCATTCGCCTCCTTAAGCCAGATGGGGTGGATTTAGGAACCCCCAGTTCAATTGTGGTCACCATTAACGATGATGGTGACATACCACCTCCTACTGAAGTCATTCTCACGGTTGATCGCCAATCCGTTCTGGAGGGGGAGTCGGTCATCGTCACAGTAACACTAGAAAAAGCCCTGAATCAGGCTGTAGTCATTCCATTAGATTACTCTACTGATGGTGTTGATGCGACACCAGAGGATGACTATATTCCATTACCTGAGCTGACCATCGAGGCGGGCAAGACGGTGCAATCGGGATCAATTCAAACGCTTTTGGATGGCGAACCGGAAAATGTAGAAACCTTTACGGTGGCGATGGGAGCTCTTCCATCCGAGGTAGTTGGTGGGCGGCCCTTGTCTTATACGATCATGATTGTTGATCAAGAGCCGCCAGATGTATCTCTTTCGGTCGATCGTAATTCCGTGAATGAAGGCGAACAAATCAATGTAACGATAAGCCTGTCAAGATCGCTATCCAATGATGTCGTAATTCCTTTAGAGGTTGATCCTGTGTCTGCATCCGAATCGGATTATCAAATACTCAGCACATTATTTCCAGAGATTGCGAGCGGACAGACAGACGGACAAATTTCTATTCGTGCTGAGGAAGACAGATTCATTGAAAGCCCAGAGACATTCACCGTTGCATTGAGCGATGATCTGCCGAGCTCGGTTGTAGAGGGGACACCTTCATCCATTGTAATCAAGATCAATGATACGAACGAAGCTCTCATTGATGCACCCCAGTCAGTGGTCATGGTTGAAGGATCTGAAGAAAAGATTTTGGTTTCGCTAACTGCTGTCCCGTCTAACGATGTCACGGTGAAGATCACAGCAATGGAGCAGTCGAATCTTGAAGTTGCTCCGACAGATCTGGTGTTTTCTGCTGATCTCAGGAATCAATCCTTTGAAGTCACATTGATGGCAACGCCAGATGATAATCTAACCGATGATACGATTCCTCTTTTACTGACCGCCAGTGGAGGCGAATATGAGGGTGAGGAGCACAAGATTGATGTTACAATCATTGATAGTAGCCAACCAGGGCTAGTAGTCCCCATTGCGATATCCATCACTGAGGGAGAGACTGGATTTTTTGATGTAAGCCTTTCACAGAGACCGATTGAGGATGTCAGTGTCATGATTCTGGTCCCCGAAACGCCTGATACGGATTTGGAGCTTCTCTCATCAACTGTCTTGACCTTTAGAGAGTCAAACTGGGATGAAACGCAATCGGTTGAACTGATGGTACGGGAAGATCCTGATGCCGAGCCAGATGATCCTGTACAGATCACCCTGAATGGTTCAAGGGGAGGTTATGACGGCGTGACTGAAACCGTCATAGTCACGATTATAGAAAAAGACGCAATCGGTATCGACGTTCATCCAACCTTTATGCGTATTGTAGAAGAGAAAACCGATGAATTGAGTGTCGTATTAACATCAGAGCCAACAGCAGATGTCGAGATCAGGGTTTCTAAACAGGGAGATTCAGTTTTGAGGATCTCTACTACACCGTTAACCTTTACACCATCAGATTGGCAGACTCCCCAAACGATCATCTTGAAAGCCGGAACTGATGATAACACTATGGATGACCAGGAAATCCTCACTCTACGTGCGGTGGGCGGAGGGTATACGGGTCAACAAAAAGAGGTTCCAGTTACGATTCTGGAAAGGGGGCCACCGACGATCACTATTCATTCAGGACGAGCCTCAGAAGATGAGGATGTTGTTCGCTTGGCCATAGAACTGAGTCATTCTACCCATGAGGTGGTTACGGTCCAATATACAACGACCGATGGAACGGCAACTGCTGGCGAAGATTATACGTCATCACGAGGGATTGTAATTTTGGGGCTTCCGTTTTTTAAGTGGGTGAAGCACGAAAAAGAGGGTAAACGATCCGTG
>JAPOUL010000010.1 GCA_026708685.1 Bacteroidota bacterium | reverse complement strand
GCCAGCGTTCGTCCTGAGCCAGGATCAAACTCTCCGTAGTTAGAGATTTTGAAAAATTTGTGAGCTCTTTATAGCACACTCTTCCTGACTTTAAATTGGATTGACTGCTCAATCAACTTGAGCAGTTGGTATCCTTGTCTGAATCGACAAAGGACTCGCTATACTCTCAATCTGTCAAAGAACTGACCCTGCCAAAAAACACGGCAGGACGGCAAATATACGGAAAACTTTTTAATTATACCAAATCTGAATCGTTTTTCTCAAAATTTTTTTGGATTTCAGGATCAAGTCATCCAACTTTGCCTAAAATCTAAAACGATTGAGTGACGATTTTCATCTGATCATCATCAAATTTCCCCTCTGCCAAATTAGGCAAAGTCGGTGTTATATGTAACTTTGAAATGTTTGTTTCAAATTTTTTAATTTTTTTTAATTTTTTTTTCACATCCAACATTCTTGGAGATGACGGTTGATCTACTCTTCTCGTGCATTTTAATGTCTAATAGTCGCATTCTATCTTAAAAACCCGATTCTGTTAGGATTCAATCATGCACTTTTACATCACCCCATCTCAACATGAACGATGAGATGAGGACGTATTTTATGGTGTTCTCATCAATTTGAAGTAATTTTACATATCTCAGAGAATCATGCCTGTGCAACCGAAACCTTTGCTTAAAAACCCCTTTTTCTATTGGGGTGGTTTTTTCTTGATTGGTCTCTTTCTAGGACTCTATTATCTTGTTGACCGTGTGATGATGCCCAACATCACCCGCCAAAATGAGACGATATCTGTACCCGATGTACGGGGAATGCCCCTGCCAGATGCACTCACGGAAATTGAAGCTGCTTCACTAGTACTTGGCGACACGACTTCGCGCATCGGACTCAAAAATCAGCAGGGATTGATAGCCACGCAAAACCCTCGCCCCAACTCCTCGGTCAAATTGGGGAGGCGCGTCTATTTATCTGTTTACCGAGGGTCTGAACCCGATGTGAGAATTCCAGATGTGACCGAGCAATCTTTACGCAATGCCCGACTCTCCTTATCTGCTACCGGTTTGGTTGTCCGACGGATAGAACCTGATACGATCCCCAGTCCTGTACCGCAGATGGTCACTCGCATTTACCCACCCGCTGGAACCCTCGTTCCTCGCGGTGATAGTGTCATCGTCTATTATGGACTTGGTCTCATGTCAAGCCGTCTGGTAGCCGTTCCGAATGTGATTGGGCTAGACTATATGACTGCCGACTCAATCCTGCGTTTTCATTCTTTTTGGCCTACTCTTCTGGATCAGAATAGTGCGGATCACAACCCGAAAATACTAAGACAGTCTCCCATGTATGGTGAAAGCCTGCCCGCCGGGTCCACACTTCGTCTGTTTGCAACTGCAGACTCGCTTGAAATAGACCCTTGACCCTTTCTTTGACCTGTTTGTCAGCACTCGCCATTGTGCTCTGCCCACGTCAGAAAAATCAGGCTGGCAACCGTCCTCTCTACTCTGTCAGATAAACGGAAAGATCTCCCGCAGCATTGACTTCAACGCGTTCACGATATTTCGTTTGTAATTTTCGTCCTACATAGTCAGGGCGTAGAGGAAGTTCCCGATGGCCCCTGTCAATGAGTGTCATGAGTTGGATACGGGCTGGGGAACCCAACTCTAGGATCGCAGAAACCGCTCGGTGTGCAGTACGACCCGTATAGAGAACGTCATCTACAATGACAACATGCTTTCCCGACACATCCTCGTTGATCTGTTCAAGATGATCCAAATCCAGCGTCACTGGGGTGACGGCTCGCTCGGCAATTTCGCTGAGATGATGGGCAAGAGCATTGGCAACGACTATTCCTTTGGGGACGATGCCAAATAAAATCAGATCTTCCGTTCCCTGATTCCGTTCATCCACTTCACAGGCTAATCGTGCAAGGGTACGCTGGATTCGCTGGGATCCTATTATTAATGTGCGCATCAAAAGAGCACACTAATTACGGAACATAGCCTTAATACTTCCCCAGCTTCTCCGAATCGCAGTAGAAGTATAGTTCACCTGTCGTTCTATCACTTTTAGTCGCACTCCATTATTGAGCACTGCCTCAAGTCGATAGTCTACGTAAGCAAAGGTGGAGGACTTGTAGATCTTGTCATCACGAACAAAGTATCTTACATCTTCACCATGGGCGGGAACCTGAGCAACTTTTACAAGCTCATCACCATGGGCAGGTTTTCGAAAGAGTTCGTAGGTTTTAACATCCGTTTCCTGTTCGGCTTCCCAGGTCACCAGGATCACGCCAGCGTCATTCTCCGTATTGAAGTAACGAAGTTGTACTGACTTGGAGCTTGCTGCTACAAGAAAGAACGCCATTAATGAAAACAGTAGAACTCGCATGACGAGGAGTCGGTAAAGACAGGATATTCAACAGGCTGTACGAATAGCGTGTACACTCAAGCGATCATATGTGCATAATCCTCTAAAGATCCATCCTAAATAATAGGAACAATAAGAGAGGATGAAAGACTGTTACACTCGTTGATTATCCAATTGTAAGGCAATGAAACTCCATGTACGGTGAAAGGTTCCCTGTGTTGCATTTCACCGCAATCATAGAAGTTCTGTACTCCTCTTGTCCCATCTGATGGTGGAACGTTATCTCGTCTTTGTCTGCGGGAGCATGTCTCATCCAGTGATCCATCTAGGGTGGCTTAACTGTGGGCAATGCCATTTTTTTACTTCGTATGATCATAACCACGGTGATTTTTTCAGATTCTTTGGAAATAATTTTGTATATTCCTATTCTCATTCAATTTACTCTAAACAAAATGATGACATCCAAGACATTGTCTTCCCTTCAAGCTTCCCTTGCAGGGCTTGCACTATTGGTCGCGGTCATCCTCACTGGATGCAACCCGCGAGCGGTAGAAACTCTAATGATTGACGCACCTGAGTCTCTTGAAACCAATCAAAGTGGAGACTTTTCGGCAATGGCAAATGAAGATGCACGTCCTCCTGTGGAGTACTCATGGGATTTTGGTGATGGAACCTCCATGGACGGCACATCCGTTGAGCATTCGTTTTCTGATGCAGGTTCATATATGATCACCGTTACGGCATCTAACCGTGACGGTCGCTATTCTGTCTCTGAATCTGCCAGCGTGATGGTGATGAATCCTCCCGTTCCTGCACAGGTTCTGGCCATCCTCACGAATCCTACGACGATAGACACACAAACTCTTGTCGAATTTAGTGCCAATGTTCGTGGAGATGCTCCTATGACCTATAGTTGGAATTTCGGTGACGGATCCTCTTCTTCTACACCGACAGCTCAGCACACTTTCATGTCTCCAGGAGAGTATTCTGTTTCGCTAGAGCTTTCCAACGAACATGGGATGGATGCCCGCACTCTTGATGTAACGGTTGCCCAATTTGAACCTGCCTACTGCAGTGATCTCTCGGATATGAACCCGGTTCTTTTTGATAGGAACTCCAGTGTTTTATCTGACGATGCGATGATGGTTCTTCAGGACAACCTTGAAATTCTGAGCGAGTGTCTCAACCTGAATGCACGTATTGAAGGAATGACCAGCCCCTTTGAACGCAATCCACAGGAACTTTCGGAAGATCGTGCCCGTGCATTGATGGACTACTATTCCTCCAATGGTATTTCATCCGACCGATTATCTATGCTTGGCATGGGAAGTGCATCAGGAACCTCCAAGAAGAGCGGAGCCGATCAGTTCCAGCGTGCTGATACGATTCCACTTCGTTAATTTTTTCGTTTTTTACATCGTATTGTCATATCCTTTGTATATTTTCCTAATTCTGTATAGGTGTTTACTGTTTGGTGAAGGCGTGGGGTGTTTGCTTGATGCAAGTGCTCCACGCCATTTTTATGTACCCTATTCATTCACCATTCTTTTCACCACATCTGGATCGTTGACTTGGTTGATCTAGATTTTCTCGTGCGTTGTGCCCCGAGATCTTTGAATTCATTATGAGAGGGTGTATAGCCTAAAACTCCGCTTGCCTCTTCACTACAACTTCCCCATCATCATACATGTAGAACAAGTGGTCTTGGCGGAGCCATCTCCCATTGTTCATCAATTCATTCAACCAGTATTCAAGTTTGGGATTGTTGATTGCAATGCATACCCACCATGTTCGGAGAGTAGCTTGTTCATTTTGGTCATCCGCAGGATATCAGAGTTTTGGCTTGGGAATTATATCCATAAGTAACCAGATTATATAGCTACTGACAGATCCATTTCACGGCTCATAGGAGTCTCTAACGAGAACGCTCCTCCACGTGCAGATGCCCCAATCCCGAAGGCCAAGAGTATATTCGCAGATGCATTCAGATCTGCGTGATCCGTATGCCCACAGGACATACACTTAAATCTACTTTGAGTCGTCCGATTCTCCTTGCTGGTATAGCCACAAGCATTACACTTCTGAGAAGTATACTTAGGATCTACAACAACCACCTTACCAAATTTGTAATCGCAGTAGGAATTGAACCTGCTCCATCCAGCATTCTGAATCACGCGATTCAATCCTGCTTTGGCTTTTACATTCTTGCCAGGATTCTCTACTGTGCCCTTGGCAGACTTGGACATATTCTTGATCTTCAAGTCTTCACGCTTCAAAGTGTACGCCTTATTCGACAGGTTTCTACTGTGCTGATGTGCCGCATTGACGCGGCAGTTCTTTTGCTTTCGCTTCCACTTGTTGATCTTCCGTTTGGTTCGCTTGAATCGTCCAGATCCTTTCTGTTGACGAGCGAACTTACGTTGATACCTGCGAATCCTTATTTCTTTATCGGTCAGATCAGGTAAAGAACACATGCCTCGTTCACCGTCACTGGAAGAATACGCGATGTTATAGGTGTTTAAGTCAATACCAATCGCTTTACCATCATCTACCTGCTCAGGTAGATTCACTTTATAGAGTACGGACATCTTCCAGTATCGACCCTCTTTCTTCACCGTCACTTCAATCGGTTCAGCGTCTGGATAAGGATTGCCCCCTTTTCTACGCATCTTCATCCAGCCTACCTTTTGAATATAGATATTGTCGTCTACAATATTGAATGTCTCCTTAGGAGCCGTAAACGCTTTATGCTTGTACTTATTATGAAACGTAGGATGGTCACGCGTTCCCTTGAAGAACGCTTGCCATGCTTCGGATTGCCCTTTCAACGTGTAACGAACAATCGCAGATGAATACTTAGACAACCAACTCGTTTCTTTACGCAAAGACGGGTAACGCTTGATTAAGGAGAAGAAAGATGTTGAAGGGTTTTCCATATCCTCATCGTTCACTTCTTCGTTGACTTGTCTTAGAATCACATTCCACACAAATAAACATGCTCCAACCAATCCATGCAATAACATGGCTTTATGCTGGGTACCCGGTAGTAATCGGTACTCTATTCCACGATAAGCAGTGGAACAGGAATGATCCGAAGGGTTAGAAGCCTTTATTACAGGCATGATATCAAGGTCAGTTGATGTTATGGTAAGCAATAGGGTAGATTCGTATGTCTATCCTATTGTGTCTGTTATTACAGATGACCCAAATAGAAGGGTTCCATCCGTTGTTACTTTGCGATATAATTCCCTTTGGCTTCATTCATTTGCTGGACACATTTCTGTTTAAGATCTATCATTATTCAGGATCGTTTTTAGGTGATTTTGTGCATTTTTGCCTACCAGCACATGTTCGTAATGATCCTGTGAAAACAAGAGATTCATGGGCATACTGGTCATTGGCCTCCTATATATTGGTGTCCATTGACCTTGAATGGATCGGTTCACACATCGTGCTACAGCATCCCTCTTCCCCGAACGTAGAACAATTATGCTTGATGAGAGACAACAGGCAATATTATAGCAGTCATCCGTTGAAGCATTTGATTTAGATTGAGGTGGAGAAAGGGATAGAATGATCATCCTCCCATCTGCAATACCTTTCTCAAAACTGGAATCATCAAGTGCATGCTTGAATTTGTCATTCAAGACTAAAATACATTTGCCTCCATTATTTAAAGAACTCTTGACCACTACTTTTTCCATTTGAGATGTGTAGGTTGAACTGAGTATGACTTGTTGCTGGGCTAACGAGGTTCCCAACAACTCAGCATATTCTTGATCAGATCCCTGTTGTTTGACGGACCCTATAACCATGATTTTTGAAAGTTCGGGCGAGCTGAGTAGGCCTTTACTTCCTACAACAAATAATACTGGAGGACTGCTATACCTCAATTTGTTTTTTAACCCTTTGGGATAATCTGGGTCAGCTCGAGTCCATACATCTATCTTTTCGTCTTTCCAATCCTTGAATTTATGTGAAAGCATGCTCTGACGGTTTTTATCCAACAGATGTTTTATTCTCTGTCTCTGGACATCATCAAAGTCCCCATTATTGAGTGTTTCATTTAATGAGTTATCAAGAAGATGTGCTGGTGTCATATTGCTACTCCTTAAAATCTGAACAATCTCTTTCCAGTCTTTTGTATCCATGGGCTCCACTAAGTCGGATTCCTCTCCATTCAAGTGAGTCGTAAGTAGAACGATAGCCCTTCGAAGCATCTCATGGCTCACATTCGTTGACGATCGGTCTGAGTTATGTGATTGCTGAACCCGCAGTATGGAGTGAAGATGATCTTCAGCATTTTCATGATTTGCGAGACGATGTGCACCTTTTTTTGAGCTGATCTCCTCATTGCCCGTATCCATGTCCTCCGTCGACTTTACCCATAAAGGAACCCACGAATGCTTTATGTTCTCTTTGGCTCCACTGATAGTACCTCCTTTGGTGCCTGACCGGACGACAACTGCGGCATCGGACAGGCAATAAATGTACTTATTGCGCTCCATGGCAGCCTTTGAAAATTCGAACCTAGAGAGTCTTACATCAGGATCCGTGGCTGACAGTAATAAGAGTTGATCATTTTCTATGTAGTCTCGACATGTCCTCTCCATGGACCTTCTCAACAATTTGTCTGACAACACACCTATCACCTTGCCTCCGCTTTCAAGACACCCATTCATTGCCGTAATGTCAACACCCTTAGCTCCTCCTGAAACAATCATTACCTCATTGTAAGCTGCTACGCCGCCAAACTGTCTGGTGTATTCCAAATCCTCTGGGGGAGCATTCCGTGATCCAACGACGGCAATCCCTCCTCCTTGGATGTACGATCGATTCCCTATTCCGAAAAATAATGGCGGTATCTGATATGGAAGTGTTGCATTAATTCTGGTAGAGATTCTCTGTGGAAAATCCTCCTCATAGTAGCTCACAATCCAAATGCCTGCCTGTTGCCAGCGTAAAGATGCTTCGGCCAGTGCTAACCCTCTGTCCAACAAATAAACAACCTTATTCTTAGCCTTGGCTTCCCAGTCCTGTATAATCTCTACATCGTGAAGCAGATCCTGTGGGGAATACTCTTCTCGCTCCAGCCATGTACGAAGCTGGTTCCATTCGCGTAGCGTGAGCAAATTCTGTCCCTTAGGTAGGGGGCGGCCGAGGTGGCTCGTCAAAAGAAGAAGGCCCTTTGTGTGATCAGAGTATTCCATCATTTTCAGTATTAACGGATCATCGCAAATGCGATTGTTCCTTAAGATAATGCTATGACCTTAGCGTAATGTGATACTGAACCATTGAACCTTTTATCAGTGACAACTTTGATGTAACCGATTCAATTGCTTCCTTGAAGGTAATGCTACGATAGGCATTTATCATCAAATTCACACCTGGAGCGGTAACTATATGAATGACCACCATCGTTTTTTGACCTTAATTGATTAAGAATATCACACTCTGGATTATACAGCGATTAATATAATATGGGATGCTTAATTCGCCGGTGCTAAAAGATCGGCTGAGATCTAATCTCTCATTTTCCCTGTTCTTCAGAAATTTTGTCCCCAAGGAAGTGGGGTGACCATCACTTTCTCGCCCCTCCTTGGATTCTCCACCTCTTCTTCTATATGAATAAGGCAATTTGCCTCTTGGAGTGATGAATATAGGTTTGAAGCCTGCAAACCTGTGGTTGATACAAATAATTCTCCGTCCTCTCTTCGTTCTGCATTACCACGTATAAAATGGTATAGCCCCGATTTTTTTTGAACTGAGGAAGTTAATTCTGCTGTAAACTGTAGAGGATGGATGTCCAATGCTCCCATGAGCATGAGTAATGCTGGACGCACATACTGTTGAAAGCATACCGCAGATGAAACGGGATTACCTGGCAGTCCAAACACCAATTTGGAATCAAGAACCCCAAATAACATAGGTCCACCCGGTCGCTGTTTAACTCGCCAAAAATGCTTCTGAAATCCCATTCCATGAAGAATGTCTTTTACATAATCATACTTTCCAACCGAAACTCCACCTGCAATCACGATAACATCAGAACCTCTACTGTTTTCAATGGACTGAGCAATACTCGGTTGATCATCGTTGACGACCATTGGTCCTATAACCTTTGCATTGATATCGATGATCTGAGCCGAAAGACCGGGACCATTGGTATCATAAATCTTCGCAGGAGGTAACAGACCAGATGAAGGGGGATGCAATTCATTACCTGTAACAATGAGCGAAACCTCTGGAGTCACTCCAACATCTATACTATTATAACCAGATGCCGCAATCATTCCTATGATCGGCGGAGTAATCCTTGCTCCTGATTGAACAACGACAGATCCCTTTTCTACATCTTGTGAAGCTGGACGAATAAAGGATAACCTCTCTGACTTTTTATGAAATCGTACCGTTTGCTCATTGATTTCTGTGGTCCACTCCAGTGGAATGATCGCATCTGCACCCTCGGGAATTTGTGATCCCGTTGTAATTCGGAGGCATGTTCCAGATTCAACATGAGTATGAGGAACCTGACCTGCCGAAACTTCTCCAATCAAATCAAGATCCAAAGGTAATGAAGACAAGTCATCCCATTGAACTGCAAAGCCATCCATGGCAGAATTATCAAAAGGAGGAATTGCATCCTTAGCAATGATATCCTGTCGGAGAATGCATCCAAGTGACTCCATCAAAGGTACTGACTGTGCAGGTAATGGGGTGATGGTTGATTCAATGATCTGGAATGCTTCAAATGGAGTAATCATTTTGGGGATATGATTAATATTCAATCGCATGAATGTTCAATACCATACATCCATGTTTTATCAAATATTATACTGAAAGTGTTCCAATAACAAAATTATCCTGACATCCCCATGTATACCATCATCAAACTTCTAATCTAATGTTTCTGGCATTGATCGATGGAATCTCATTTGAAATAAAAACTCCAGACAGTCTTCACATCTGTCTGGAGAGCACAAAAAGTAGATCATGATGAATCTACCACATAAATGATATTCACTGAAACATGCTCATTTCAAAAAAGATTCAGTTGAATGATTTGGGGTATATTTTTGTGAATAACCTGTAGATATGGTTTGGAATTTTTTAACAAAAACGATGAAAGAAAAACAATTTTGTTGAAATCTTCAAGTAATACACATTCATTTCACAATCGATTTTCTGATCAACCCTTTGGATAACCGCCATCATAGCCGTTAATGTCAATGCTGCTGCTGATTATCAACAATTCCACCGTTCTAACAACATATTAATTTTTGATTAATTAAATTTTAGAATTGTTGGTTACTCACTTTTGTGAATAAATCCTCATTGAGTTCAGTTTGATGAAGGTGAGAAGTTGACCAGATAGAATATTGAAGAATTTTCGATACTCAACATGAATCCATAGTTGAAGTTTAAAGGTAAGCAACCACAATTTCCATCGGTGCTAATCACAGATCAAAAAATAGCTTTTTCTTTCTCAGAATGGATCAAGATTCAATGATGATATCGCCTCGTCGCCGTGCACGCTTTGCGACACTTCAGGCACTTTATGCCCTTATGCTAAGTGGTGATTCATCGCCCTATGTTTTCAGTACCACTTTAAAACCAAGATTACCAGCTCAGGAAGGTGCAAAGAAAATGGGAGTGGATCTGTTTGAAAAAGTGGTTTCACAGCAAGATGTTTTAGATGAAATCATCTCAGAGAATACCAAGAACTGGGATGTAGATCGGATTCTACGAATAGATTTGATTATTTTACGAATGGCGGTATGTGAATTTTTGCATTTTGATCAGATTCCACCCAAAGTCACTATGAATGAAGCCATCGATCTAGCAAAAGTGTTCAGTACTGAGGAAAGTAAGGATTTTATTAACGGGGTGCTTGATTCCATTGCATTCAAATTAAGAAGACAAGGACGGCTAACGAAAACGGGTGGAGGACTTCAAGGCTGGGAAGAAATGGTGAAAAGGCAAGATCTTCATTTCACAGAATAGGAGAAGTGAATGTGGAAAGAGTGAAAAGGTATCTATATCTGATTCTATCATGCTCTTTTGAAGTTGGAATAAGTAGATGGGGATAGGATTCGGTAAACTCTTTGAGTGAAGAGGATAATATGCATGAGTGATAAAAACATTTATGACAGTTATTTGAGTCAACAATCACCTCTATTATTGAAGAATATTGGATCCTCTCTGGAACAGTCTACTATAAACAATGTAACATAGTTGTTTCCGAATGGGATAAACATTTAAAAGTCTGAGATGTAAAAGGCTCGTTGAAAATCATCACAAAATATTTGTCTGATTGATTTTTATCAAAAATTTATGTATATTGCCTCTGCATTTTGGTCTTATACTTTTAATTTGCACACTAATCCGTAAGAATATGAGATACCGTTATACTTTCTTGCTTTCCCTTTTACTGTTAGCCACATCGTTTCAGGCTTCTTCTTTATTTGCTCAAAATGGGCAAATCGCTGGGATAGTCGTTGATGAGAGCGATGAACCCCTTGCGGGGGTCAATGTGGTGATTGGAGAACTTGCCGTTGGTGCAGTTTCCAATGTAGATGGAAACTATATCATTGATAACATTGCCCCTGGAACCTACACGATTACAGCTTCATTTGTTGGGTTTTCAACACGTGAATACCTGGGAATTGTCGTAACTGCCGGACAAACCACGGAGTTGGATATTGAATTGTCCGAAATGGCATTGGAGTTGGGAGGGCTTGTTGTCACCGCTCTCGGCGTTGAACGTGAAGAACGTTCTTTGTCCTATGGAACCCAGACCATCAGCCCAACAGAGATTGCTCAGGCGCGAGAATTGAATGTTGGATTTTCCCTCGCTGGACGCGTTGCTGGTCTTTCTGTCAATCAGGCAGGAACGGGTCTTGGAGGCCAAACTCGGATGATCCTTCGCGGAAATCGCTCTATTAGCGGGAGCAGTCAACCCTTGTTTGTGGTTGATGGAGTTCCTATTCGCGGAGATATTAGCAATATCAACCAGAGCGACATTTCCAATATCACCGTTCTTAAAGGTGCGAATGCTGCTGCACTCTATGGAAGTGCTGCTCAGAATGGAGCCGTCATTATTACCACCAATCAGGGTACGGCGGGAACCATTCGTGCACGGTTTAGCACAAACTATACCGTACAGGAGCCACTCATCCTTACAAAATTTCAAAACGAATATGGTCAGGGCAGTGCTGGGCAATACATTGCTAACTCTGAGTTCTCTTGGGGACCAAGAATGGAAGGACAAAGCATGGCTCATTGGAGCCCTGACGAATCCGAAAGTGCTCCAGATTATTCATTTTCACCGCAACCAGACAATGTTTCAGATGTATTTCGCAGTGGGTATCAGTCCACCAGCAATATCTCTTTAAACGTTGGATCTCAGCAAATTCAGGGGTACTTTTCCTACGCCTATACCGATGCTAAAGGTGTTGTGCCGGGTAATTCCCTGATTCGTCATAGTGCCCAAGTTCGAGTGACAGCAAAACCCTCCAGCCGATTAACCATTGACGGGAAGTTGAATTATATCCGGTCGGATTTGAGAAACAGACTTGATACTGGCGAAACGTTCTCAAATCCCATACGCCATGCTTTTCGTCTACCTCGAAATATTAGCACTATGGAGGCAGAAGACCATTACTACGAGGATCCTGTGAGTGGACAGGTACGACAGCGATACTGGGTTCCAGGCTCAAATGGCGGGGCTAATCCGTATTGGACACTGAACCGAAATTTGCGCACGGGTACAGATGACCGAACCATCCTGTTGACTTCCCTTACCTATGAACTGATTGATGGATTATCCTTGATGGTTCGTGGATCTTATGATGGGAACGCTGGTAGCGGAACGAGAACGTTATGGGCCGACAGCTATATCATTGCCGATAATGGTCGATATACTCTGAGCAAGAGCAATTCCTACATATTTAATGGAGATGCTCTTCTGACCTATCAAACGTTGTTACCCAGTGTTGACCTTGATATTGAAGTCAGTGCGGGGGGGAATACTCAGAAGAGGCGAAATACGTCTCTGACCGCAGATACTGGAACCGCACTCACCGTTCCAAACTTTTTCACATTATCCAATACGCAACGAATTAGTGCCTCCCAAGGAGTTGGTTCACCCATAGACATCAATTCTGTCTATGGATTTGCAAAAATTGGATGGAGAGATGCCCTGTACTTGGACATCACAGCACGAAATGACTGGAGTTCTACATTACCAGAGGATAACTGGTCATATTTCTATCCTTCCGTAGGACTTTCCGCTGTGTTCTCCGAACTGCTTCCTTTGCCTGATGCGATTAGCTTTGGACGAATTCGTGCTTCTTATGCACAGGTCGGCAATAGCACCTCTCCGTTCCAACTTCTTCGAACTGCAAGTCTTGCAGGGGGTGGATTGAACGGACTCCTGTCTCTGAGCGGCACTCTTCCCAATGAAAATCTGGTTCCTGAAGAGACAAAATCCATTGAAGTTGGACTGGACATGCGCTTTCTTCAAAGCCGCTTCGGGTTTGACTTGACGTACTACAACACGCAAACCGAAAACCAGCTCTTCACCGTCGCACTTCCGATTGGTTCGGGTGCAGCTAACCTGTTTACCAACGGGGGAGATGTTCGTAATGAAGGCATTGAGGTGATGTTGAATGTCGTCCCCGTTCGTACAGACGACATCAATCTTAATGTAGATGTGAATTTTGCTGCGAACACCAACATGGTTGAGAAGATCTCTGATGAACGCCCACGCTTGCAAATTTCAAGTGACTTTCTCCGAGCATACTTCATTGAGGAAGACGAAGAATTCGGAAATGTCTACTCCCGAGGATTCATGCGTGATGCCCAGAACCGAGTCATCGTTGGAGAAAATGGTGTGCCAATGGTAACCAGCGGTCGTGATGTTCTTGTTGCGAATTACAATCCAGATTGGCTTGGAAGTATAGTGTTGACGGGTTCCTACAAGAACTGGGATGCAAGCGTGCTGATAGATCACCGTCAGGGAGGATCCATCACCTCTATCACTAATGCTATCATGTACGCAGATGGTGTTACTGAAGAAACCCTTCAGGGACGTGATGGAGGACTCATTTTTGGTGACAACTTTTGGGGAGATGTAGAGGCGGTCAATGAGGATGGTGCTCCGAACACCACCCCCGTGGATGCCGAAACCTTCTGGCGTGCAGTAGGTGGCCGTAACGCTCCAGTCGGAGAAGCCTTCGTTGTGGATGCCACCAACACTCGCGTTCGTGAATTTACGCTTGGTTACACCTTCCCCGCTTCAGTGTTCGGGAATGCTATTTCAGGCATGAGGCTTTCATTGGTTGGAAGGAACCTATTTTATATCCAGCGAGCATCTGAAAATATTGACCCAGATGTCCTCATTGGCACGGGTAAGGCTGCCGAAGGATTTGATTCTTTCGCCCCGCCATCTTCCCGCTCGTTTGGGTTCAATCTCTCGATTGATTATTAATTTCGCATATGTACCGTTCACATAACCCTTCAGACGAAAGGACACTAATGAAAAAACGATTACGCTTTACAAAAAAATGGATTGTGCTCGCTACGTTATGCACAGTGCTTGCCATTTCTGTGTCTAGCTGCACAGACGATTTTGTAGATTTGAATACGCCGCCCAACCAGATTTCCTCGGGTAACATTGATGTGGGACTTCTTGGGCAGGCATTTGCACGCTCTCAATATTCAGGTATGCTGGGGCTCCACTGGGTGTTTCAAATAGGTGAAAATCTTTTCGCCGATTTGTATGCTCAGTACTTTGCAACCACTGCAGAAAATTTTGATTCTGACCAGTATGTAGAAGTTGGGCGCTGGATTGACCTTCTTTGGACACAGTTCTACGGAAATGGAGCCCGTGAATTGGACTTCATTGAAAAATTCACGACCGACCCAGAGAATTCAGGTCTGGAACTTCCCAATGCTTTAGCCAAACTGTGGAAAGTTCAGCTGTACCACCGAATTACAGACTACTGGGGTCCGATCCTGTATACGAATTATGGTAATGGAGAAACCTCCGTCACCTACGATTCACAGCAGGATGTTTATACGAATTTCTTTACTACACTTGATGAGGCATTGGGCGTTCTGAACCAGAACCAAGGTGGAAGTGTTTTTGCTGGGCATGACCAAGTGTACAATGGAAATGTGGACAGTTGGATCACATTCGGCAACTCTTTGCGTTTGCGTTTAGCTATGCGCATCCGTTATGCAGATCCTAGCAAAGCTCAGTCCGAGGCTGAAAAAGCTGTGGCAGCAGGAGTGATGTTGGATAATTCGCATAATGCTATGATGCTGACGGCTGCTGGCTCCGAAAATCCCCACACGACCATTACCAACTGGGGTGAATTTCGTATGAGTTCGGCTATGGAAAGCCTTCTGGAAGGATACGATGATCCAAGGATGAAGGTCTATTTCAGCCCTGCCAAGGATGGAGATGCAGATGGAGATGGCAGTCCCTTTGAGGGATTGAGAAACGGCTTGCCTCGTACACAGAAGGGGGCTTCCATCAATCCTGTATTTTCTGATATGGGACCCATGTGGTTGCCACCACGTAGAGGGGGAACCGATATTCGAGTCATGGGCGCATCTGAGGTCTACTTCCTTCGAGCAGAGGGTGCTCTTTTAGGTTGGAATATGGGAGGAACGCCTCAGGAACTCTATGAGGAGGGGATTCGAGTTTCCATGACGGAAGAACGTGTAGGAGCCGAAATGGGTGCGATTGATGCGTATATCGCCAGTGAAAGTCTTCCATCAGCACCCCATGAGAACGAGGGGCGATGGGAGGATACCCCCCCATTGAGCGACATTCCTGTTGCATTTGATGCTGGGGGGTCTATGGAGCGTCAGCTGGAGCAGATCATCACCCAAAAATGGCTGGCGATTTATCCAGACGGAATGGAAGCATGGGCCGAGTACCGCCGCACTGGGTATCCTAAGTTATATCCGATCATTAATTCAATGAATCCAAATGTTGCAGCCGACGAGGTGATGCGACGCATGACGTTCGTGGCCAGTGAATACGATAATAACACCGATGCTACAAACGCGGCGATATCACTACTTGGAGGCCCAGATGAGAACAACACGAAACTGTGGTGGGATAAAAAGTAATCTACCCATGTGGACTGAACGTTCCTATCATCGTTCCTTTTGATTACGGAACTCTCTCCTATTAGGATTGGAATCACCCTCTATTCTTGTCGAAAGACCAGAGTAGAGGGTGGTTTGTTTATAGGAGCCATGACACAGCGCGACCTCGTCAGTCTCCTCTCTGAGCAGACTCCATAGACGGTACTTGAATAGAAATAGATGAAGCACTATTACGGAAAGGGAAGCAGTCATTCTAACGTCATCTTCACTCCATGGATGTTCATAGGAGGCGTGATGTGCTTTTTCACATTCACCGGTTGCAAATCTAATTCCTCCATGAGTATGTTTGATCGCATCATGCCAACGCATTCGGGAATCCATTTTGTCAACAACGTGTCCTATACGGATTCCATCAATATCTATTCCTACAACAACTTTTATGCAGGGGGAGGGGTGGCGCTTGCTGACTATGATGGAGACTCTCGCCTAGACATCTACCTTGTCACCAACCAAAGCACCAATCATCTTTATTTGAATCGTGGAGATTTTGTATTTGAAGATGCAACCGAAACGGCAGGGGTTGCGGGATCTTTCCCATGGTCAACGGGAGCAAGTGTTGTTGATATCAATGCAGATGGTTATCCAGATCTTTATGTCACGAATGCGGGGGCATTCCAATCAGAGTTTCGGGCGAATGAACTGTTTATCAACAATGGAGATGGAACCTTCACCGAACAAGCTAGCCAGTATGGATTGGCTGATCAAGGGTACTCCATCCATGCTGTTTTTTTTGACTACGACCTTGATGGATTATTGGATGTCTATGTTGCAAACAACTATCATTCAAAACCGATAGCTGCTTACGATCCAAGCCAGATGGATCGGGAGACCCCGCACTTTGAAGGAGGTGACAGATTGTATCGAAATGAAGGAGGATATTTTATGGATGTCACCAAGGAGGCAGGCATCTATAGCTCGGAGGCGGGATTTACGTTGGGTGCAACGGTTGGCGATCTGAATCGGGATGGATGCATGGATCTATATGTTTCCAACGATTTTTTTGAACGCGACTATCTGTATATGAATCAATGTGATGGGACCTTCAAAGAATCTCTGGAAGAAACCTTTTCAAGTATTAGCACGACCTCCATGAGCGGGGATATGGCCGACTTGAACAATGACGGTGCTCCAGAGCTCTTTATCTCTGATATGCTCCCTGCCATACATAGCCGCATCAAACGCATTTCCAACTTTATTGAATGGGAAAAATATCAGGAAGAAATACAATTAGGGTACCATCATAAATTCTTACGAAACACGCTTCATTACAATCATGCAGACGGTACATTCAGTGAGATCAGCCGTTACGCGGGAGTGGATGCGACCGACTGGAGTTGGGGCGGTTTGATCGCGGATTTTAACCTAGATGGACTGCGAGACATCTTTGTTCCGAATGGTTTTTTCAAGGATGTAACGGATAAAGACCTAATCATGGCATCCGCAAGGCTTGGTTCAATGGGATTTCAGGGGCAAGCGTTTATTCGTCAAGTTGTAGATATGATGCCCAGTACACCCATTTCCAATCACATGTTTGAACATACCGGCGAGATGCAGTTCACCGATCGTGCTGATGGCTGGGGATTAGGTACTCCAAGTTTTTCAAGTGGAGCGGCTTACGGTGATCTTGACAGCGATGGTGATCTTGACCTTGTGGTGAGTAATGTAAATATGGAACCATTCATCTATCGAAATCAAGCAGTTGAACAGTTTCCTGATCGCAGTTGGATCCGAGTACGACTTGATGGATCCCATGCCAACCCATTAGGAATTGGGGCACAAATAGAGGCGAAGGCTAACGGCAAGTACTGGTATGTTGAGCAGATGCCGCAACGAGGATTCCAATCCTCCATGGATCCCATCCTTCATCTTGGGCTTGGACATGCAATTGAGTCTCTTGATACTTTAATGGTACGATGGCCTGATGGTCGCATTACGATAAAGTCTCAGGTCCAGACACGACAGACCGTAAGGGTGCACTATGAAGAGTCGTTCAGCCCCGGTGAGAAAATTCAAGGCGGAGGTTCCTATATGAGAATTCTCACGCCAGAGCAAGAACATCTACCCCTTGATGATCCTTTGATGGAGAGTGTTTCCAATCGCATGGAAGTTCAGTGGTCCCATACAGAACTGCAGTATAATGATTTTGAGGATTCTCCATTGTTGTTTCACATAAGATCTACGGAAGGGCCTCCATTGTGTGCTACGGATATCAATGCAGATGGGCGAGATGATTTATATGTCGGTGGTGGCAGGGGTCAATCAGGACAACTGCTCATTTATCAAGCTGATGGGCAATTACGCCCGATCAATCAACCCATCATAGAAATGGATAAGGAGTCTGAAGATGTAGATTGCATCTGGCTGGATGTCAACGGAGATGGCCGTCAAGAACTCTATGTTGCAAGTGGGAGCAGTGAGTTTTCCAGCGGTGATCATGCACTGGCCGATCGTCTCTATGAATTCAATAATGATGGAACTCTCCAGCGTTTTGAATATGAATTGCCCAGTACGGATTACACATATACTTCCACAGGGATTGTCCGTAGTGCTGATTTTGATTTAGATGGCGACGTAGATCTTTTCATTGGAGTTCGTCATGGATCCATGTATGGCGATCCAGCAGGAGGGATGCTTTTAGAGAATGATGGTAAGGGGCAGTTTCAAGATGCCACGCAAAGAGTGATTCCACAAGTGGGGGCATCTGAATTAGGATCAGCCGGCATTACTGGGGCAGACTGGGGGGATCTCAACGGAGATGGAACGCCAGATTTGATTCTTGTTGGAGAATGGATGCCGATTACGATATTCTTGAATCGTAACGGACGACTCAAACGAGTTGAACCAGAAGATGCTGGACTTTCTCATACATCTGGATGGTGGCAAACAGTTATAGTTGAGGATCTTAATGGAGATAGTGCACCAGAGATCATTGCTGGTAATCATGGTCTTAATTCAAGATTCAAGGCATCTGCTCAACAACCACTTGAAATGTGGGTTCATGATTTTGATCGTAACCAAACGAGTGACCAAATCATCACGGGGTACGATCCCACGGGTGGTCCCTGGCCTCTTGTTCAACGTGAACTGCTTCTCTCTCACTTCGGGCTTGCATCGTTCATCACACGCAGTCATATGGGAATGGGACAGCAGGATCTCCAGATGATTTTTCAACGCTTACCTCATTTATCCCCCCTTGCCGAACCGTTTGAATCCTACGCCGACATGACCGTGCACGATCTCTTTGGAAAGGAACTAAACCATGCAACACACTATGGTGTCAATCAATTAGAGAGTTTGATCGCATGGAATCTCAATGACGGTACATTCAGGGTAGAGCCATTACCATTACAATCTCAGTGGACACCAGTCTATGCCCTATTGGGAGAGGATCTTGATGCTGATGGGATTCCTGAACTCATGTTAGGTGGAAATTTATTTGGAGCTATCCCGCAGGCTGGCCGATATGATGCAAGTTTTGGAGTGGTATTGAAAGGAGATTCTACAGCTCATTATCGAGAACTTCCACCACAAAACAGTGGATTCCGTTCGGATGGAGAAATACGCGATTTTGAGGTATTGCGATCTGACAGTGAAACCCTCATTATAGTGTCATATAGTGGAAGTAGTCCAGATATTTTTCGTCTCGGAAAGTAATACCAGTCGTTAAAAGGATCAATCCATTCATCCCTTCTGCCAGTTCAGCATCTTATTCATTCAACGGTTGACGCAATAACCAGTGAAGAGAGAATTCTTAGTGTTCATAGTAATGCACATTGAAGGAGGATCATACCATCGTTACCTACAAAAACCATGAATATTTATTCATACTGGATACAAGGACAGTTATTGCGTGTGATGGATCAAATAACATGGATGAATAGGAAAACTAGTGCACCGATAAAAAATAGACTATGTCACTGAACTGTGGAATTGTTGGATTACCCAATATCGGAAAGTCAACTCTATTTAATGCCCTGAGTGGGATAGGTGCCGCGGCGGCAAACTACCCATTCTGCACCATTGAACCCAACCGCGGCATCGTTCCTGTACCAGATGAACGACTTTCACGGTTAGTTGCGGTTTCTCCATCAGAGAAAATCGTACCGTCAACCATGGAATTTGTAGATATAGCTGGATTGGTAGCTGGAGCGTCACGAGGGGAAGGCTTAGGTAATGCATTTTTAGGACATATTCGTCAGGTGGATGCCATTTTGCATGTGGTCCGATGCTTTGACTCATCAGAAATAGCACATGTTGAGGGATCTGTCAATCCACAACGAGACATAGATATTATTCAAACGGAGCTATTGCTCAAAGACCTTGAAACCGCAGAGCGTTACACAGAGAAATGGCAAAAAGCTGCTAAGGGTGGGGACACAGAGGCGGCTGCAAGAGCGTCAATTGGGACACGCCTAGTTTCTCACTTAACTCAAGGCCAACCTGCCCGACTACTCACGCCTCTTTCAAAGGAAGACCTCAGATATGTCAAAGAACTTTTTTTATTGACCACCCGACCCGTCCTTTATGTGGCAAATGTAGCTGAAGAAGATTTGTCTACTGGGAATGAGTGGTCTGATCAGGTAGAATACATTGCTCATCAGGAGCAGGCGGAATGTCTTGTCATCAGTGCAGAATTTGAATCTCAATTGACCGAATTAGATGATCAAGAAAAACGACTCTTTCTAAAAAGTGAAGGGCTTGATGCAGACGGGTTGCACCGCTTGATTCAAGCAGCCTATAAGTTATTGAACCTGATTACATTTTTTACTCACGGACCAAAAGAAACTCGAGCGTGGGCGATACCAAAAGGAACGGTTGCTCCACAGGCAGCAGGTCAGATCCACAGTGATTTTGAACGAGGGTTTATCAGAGCAGATACGGTACATATTGAAGACTTGATCAATGCAGGCTCCGAAGCTGTCGTACGGGCATCAGGAATGATGCGTTCGGAGGGCAAGAGGTATATCTTACAAGATGGAGATGTCATTCTTTTTCGGTTCAATGTATGATTTGAATGCTCAATCAGAGTCTTTATATTAGAAAAACTCATCCAATGATGTGAAATTGATTATTGCTCTCGCTACACGATGATGCAAAAATCGATGGTATTCTTTTCCAATGCCAAGAGCCTGAATTTATAACTTGGACATTTTTTGTAAATTTAAATTCATATTATCTTGAAGTAATGGCGAACCATTACACCCGTGAAATTCCTCAACTCAGAGAGAGATCTCACACAATTAAAGGATTGGTCAAAAATTTCTGCGTCCAAGGCTCTAAGGGCAACCATCATTTTGGAGGTAGCTGATGGTCATAGTGATCAAAGGGTTTCAGAGAAGTTAGGAATTTCTCGTGCGACTGTAGGCAAGTGGAGGCGACGCTTTTTGAAGAAAGGATTTGATGGTTTGGTTGACTCACCCCGTTCTGGGAAGCCACGGGTTATTTCGGATGAACAAGTAGAGGAGATAATCAAGAAGACATTAGAATCTACTCCTAAGGATGGAACCCGTTGGTGCAGGAAGAAAATGGCACAGGAGACCGGCGTGAGTTCAACTACGATTGGACGAATCTGGAGCACCTATGGACTCCAGCCTCATCTTGTTTAAGACACTGAATGTTAAATGAATACTTACATTTGAGTTAAACATTCGGATTAGGTACCATCACCTTACCCAACTTGACCTGACAAAGAGGATCACACATACCCAGGAATCTTTCTGAGTGCACTTTTGTGAGATAAGTAAAGACTGCAACAATTCTGAAGTATACCAGCCCACCCCCTTGGTCAAAAAAACCCAAAGCAGAGATGCTTCACCATCATCACCAGCGACCCACCGTGGGCGCACGGGGCATCCCCTACCCCACATTGACGGACAGCGAACTAATCCACGCATACAAACCGCCTCACGAACCCAGCGCCGTCCTCCTGCTTTGGAGCATTCAAAGCACCATACCCAGAGCCATAGAGATCATCAAAGGATGGGGGGCAACCTACAGGGACATCATCATCTGGCAAAAGAGGAACGAAGACACTGGAACGGACGGGGGAGTCAGCCGCTGGAACCTGCCCAACTACAACGCGGAAGTCTGCCTCATAGCCACATGGGGCACCAACCCACCGACCATTGACGGCATGCCAAGATGGATCGAGGCACCTGTCGAACGCAGGGAGCACAGCACCAAACCGAGCCTTTTCTACGAACTGCTCAGGGAGTCAACCCCAGACACCAAGCGACTTGACCAATTCGCAAGGAAACAGCACGCGGGCTTCCACGCATGGGGGAACGAAATCCCAAGCGGCTACCAGCGGTGGGACGGAGAACCACCCACCAACCCTGACCTTTTCTAAGGCACCAACCACCCATCATCAAACAAACCAATGGAACCCCTTCACGAGGCAGGCCTCACCCTTTACGAAACAGCACGAACCGCACTGCAACACTGCGTAGACATAGATGAAGTCAAGCACATTCAAGGGCAGGCAGAGGCTTTAAGGGAATACGCACGGCGGAGCAAAGACACCGACCTCCAAGCCAAAGCCATTGTGGTGCGACTGCGGAGCGAACGAAGACTCGGCGAACTCCTCCACGAGGGACATGGACGGAGCCAAGGCAGGCCTGACACCGCCCAAAGGAACGCACAAATCAGGGCACAAATAGAAGACCAAGAAACCAGCAAAGAGACCATAGCCAAAGAGCACGGAGTCAGCGAGCACCGCGTGAATCAGATCTTCAACGAAGACACCGAGCAAAAAACTAATCCAGACACAAAAACCCCAGCACCGACCTACGAGGAACTGGGCATCACGCACAAACAGGGAGCCAGAGCCAAGTCCTATGCCCGCATGAACGAAGAGGATTGGGAGGCCAGCATCACCGACCTCGAGGAGGGCATTAGCAAAGGCACCATGCGACCAACCAGCAACCTGAAAGCCGTCATGAAGAAAGCGGAGCAACCCCCGCCCACATGGGCAAAGGCCATCATTTACGAACGCAACTGGGAAGACACCAACGAACCCGAAATCATCAGGGCAGACACAGAGGCCCACGTCTTCCTGTGGACACCAACCGACCGACTCCCAGAGGGACTCGCCCACTTACAAGACACCATCGGAGCAAGGTACTCCTGCCTCTTTGCATGGAAAGGGAAAGGAACCACGAAAGACCAACAAAGCCTCATCCTCTACGGACGGATCGGAAACCCCAAATTCGCATCCACGAAAGACTTCAAGATCGCTTATCAGGCGGAAGACGGAAGACAGCAACTGGAAACCACCCTACGGAGAGTCACCGACCAACCGCCCATCGTGGTGGAGCAATGGACTAAGGGAGAGACGGAGGAAGAGGCCAGCGAGGAACTGCCCCTCTAAAACGGAACCACCAACGAGCGACCTGCCGCTCTAACTAATCCAGCAGGGAAAATCGGCGAACCAACCTCCCCAGCGCAAGCCAGCCGACCTGCAAAGGAACCCACGCAGGGAGATCGGCTTACAATCGGATTCACGAACGGAGAGCAACCTTCAACCAACCAGCAACATGAACCGAAAGACACCAACCACCACCATCGGACTCCTCCTGCTCATCGCACTGGTGATCGGGGCATGCCAGCAAGCCACAGGGCAAGCCACTCTGACCATTGAGGAACTTCAACAGCAGGCAGAAGCAGGAGACGCAGAGGCCCAATACCTACTCGGACTCGCCTACTACGACGGGGAGGGAGTCCTCAAAAACTGGAACCAAGCAACCCACTGGTGGAGAAAGGCAGCGGAGCAGGGACACGCAAAAGCCCAAATCGCACTCGGACTCGCCTACGCAAGGGGAACGGGAGTAGAACAAGACTTCACAGAAGCCTACGCATGGGCCATCATCGCCCAAGCCACAGGGGGAGAAACAGAGGAACAAACCGAAGACATGAGAGAGTTAACCAACGGCATTCAAAACGAACTCACCCCCGCCCAAATCGAAAGGGGCCAGCAACGGGCGAAGGAACTCTACGAACAAATACAGGCCTACATCGCACAAAGAGACCAAGCGAACTAATCCACACATCAAAAAATTGCAACGAACCCCATGACCTCAAAGGCACGAACCCACACCACCATCGGACTCCTCCTGCTCATCGCACTGATGATCGGGGCATGCGACTCGCAGATCACCGACCCCGAAACCAGCATCCACAACAAAGCCACCGAGCAAATAGCAAAGGGAGCTCCCGCATTTGAGGATCAACTGGGGGACGGCTGCCTAAGGTGGCGCGATAGCGAAGACTTATCAGCATTCAGAAAGACGGCAGATCAGCCTGACTGGCCTACCTGCAAGGAAGTGCAAGAGCAACAACAAATTGAAACCACCTTCAACGCCCTCAAAGCCCTCTACCGAGCAACCAACGGAGGAGAATGGTGGAGAAATACTGGATGGGACACAACCACGGTACCAACCAGCATGGAGGCATTCAACAACTGGCACGGACTGGGGCTAGAGAAAGGCGACTTAACCAGCATCGATCTGCGAGGAAATGCATTGAAAGGAAATATTCCAGATGAGATCGGAAACCTCACCAACCTC
The DNA here is from genome assembly GCA_026708685.1 of Bacteroidota bacterium. Taxonomy (GTDB): domain Bacteria; phylum Bacteroidota; class Rhodothermia; order Rhodothermales; family Bin80; genus Bin80. The sequence continues at coordinate 6,731 of JAPOUL010000010.1, read as the reverse complement.
ACCAAACTTGATCTATGCTGGTGGTGCCTCCGCCTTCCCCGCGACGACATCCCAGAATCTCGCATTCACCAATTCAACGAAATTAACGGGGAGCTTCCCATAGAGATCGGAAACCTCACGAACCTTGAATGGCTTTACCTGAGCTACAACCAACTGACGGAGATCCCCCCAGAGATCGGAAACCTCACCAACCTTGAATCGCTCACCCTGAACGGCTTCACGGGAGCCATCCCCCCAGAAATAGGAAACCTCACCAACCTAACCAGCCTTGAACTGGGCGGCGACTTCACAGGATCCATCCCCCCAGAGATCGGAAACCTCACGAACCTTGAAGACCTCGACCTGAGCTACAACCAACTGACGGAGATCCCCCCAGAGATCGGAAACCTCACCAACCTTGAAGACCTCGACCTGAACGCAAACCAACTCACGGAGATCCCCGCCGAGATCGGAAACCTCACCAACCTTGAATGGCTCCAACTGGGCGGCAACCAACTAACGGAGATTCCCTCCGAGATCGGAAACCTCACCAACCTTGAATGGCTCACCCTGGGCGGCAACCAACTAACGGAGATTCCCTCCGAGATCGGAAACCTCACCAACCTTGAATGGCTCACCCTGGGCGGCAACCAACTAACGGAGATTCCCTCCGAGATCGGAAACCTCACCAACCTTAAATGGCTTTACCTGAGCTACAACCAACTGACGGAGATCCCCCCAGAGATCGGAAACCTCACCAACCTTGAATCGCTTGACCTGAACTACAACTACGACCTAACGGGCCCCATCCCCTCCGAGATCGGAAACCTCACCAACCTTAAAAGGCTCTTGCTGAACGCAGTCCACCTAACGGGCACCATCCCCAAAGAGATCGGAAACCTCACCAACCTCCAGTACCTTGACCTGCGCAACACCCAAATCACAGGAAACATCCCCCCAGAAATAGGAAACCTAACGAACCTTGGATGGCTCGACCTGTACGGCAACCAACTGACGGGCCCCATCCCCGCCGAGATCGGAAACATCACAAACCTCAGGGAGCTTGACCTGAGCAGCAACGACCTCACGGGCCCCATCCCCGCAGAGATCGGAAACTTCACGAACCTCAGGAAGCTCAGCCTGAGCGTGAACCAACTAACGGGGAGACTCCCGCAGGGACTGGTAGGAGCAACGAAGATGGAAAGGATATACTTCGATCAAAACGCAGGACTTTGTGCCCCCGCAAACACCGAGTTCCAAGCATGGCTTAACGGCATAGAAGGAGCGGCAATAGGCCCCACCTGCTCCAACTAATCCAGTAGGCAAAATCGCCAACCAGCACAAGCCACCAACCCAGCCCTCTACGAATCAGCCCCATAGCGAAGACGGGCAACCGCTCCACGAGCAGCCCTCTGACCGCGAGAGTAGGACGCAGGCATAGACGGAGACTTCCACCTACCCGCCTCCTGCATTTCCACAAGGGAGGCACCCCGCTGGGCAAGGGACTGGGCACTGCCCACCCGCAACGAATGCGTAGAGACCCTCTGCCCCTCAGGGAGAAACACCGCCCCATACGCCTTCAAAATACGAGCAACCGAAACCCGCGCCAACGGAGCAGGATCGGCATCCACCACATCGCCCCTGCGAACCCGCACAAAGACATAGGACTCGGGAGCCAGATCGCCCAGCCCCTGACGGGCACGAAGACCAGCCAACCGACCAAGCCAATCACGGACATGCCCCACTGTTTTGGAGCCCACAAACAGGACAGCACCCTCGCCCTCCTGATCGGTTTTCGAATGACGGACACACAGCAACCCCGACCCATCGGACTCTTCTACCGAAAGATCGGAGACCCGCAGGGAAAGCAACTCCGAAACCCGCAATAGGCAATCGGACATCAAAGCCACCATCGCCGCATCGCGAAGTTTCACGGACGGCTTTTCGGACACAGGCCCACCATTGGACAAAGAGCAAACCACCGTGTCGGCCTTATCCCAAGAAATGCCAGAGACCTGCCCTCTGCCCCGATCACGCCCTTCACGGCGAATCCCAGCAAGGGCACGAAGGGAGATAGCACCAACGGGGGAGTCCACCCCAGCAAGGCGGGCCTTAAACCCGACCGCGGCCACAACCATTCCGATAGACGCGGGGGCTAAGCCACGTCCCTCAGGGGCATCCTCAAAGAGGAACGAAAGGTACTCAGCGAAAAGGGCATCATCCAAAGGGCGACCAACCAGCCACTCCTCCAACTCAGCAAGGGAGCGACCATAGGCACGCTTCGTGTTTTCGGAGATCGAGGCACCAATCAGGGACTTGACACCATCGGACAGAGGCGGAGCGACCGCAACGCCAGAGGGGGAGGAGCGAGAAACGAGAGAGTTCATGTGAGAGAGAGAAAGATGATGATTAAGGCATCAAAACATAGTCACCGAATAAGGTTTTATAATTATCCTTATGAACCTCATTCAATCTTTATCGTCTAAACTTTTTTCCTTGCTTCATCCACACTTAAAAAACGGAAGCCCCAATTTTATGAACAATAACATATAGAATGATGAGTAATAGATTACCCAAACCAATAAGAAAGCAACGGGAAGTCCTTTATTTGCCTGAAACGGGCCACTCCGCTATTTTAGGAACAGCCGGGAGTGGAAAAACAACGCTCGCACTTTATCGGGCGGCCTATCTTTCTTCAGAGGATATGCCTCATTATGGACCGACTCTATTGCTTACATTCAACCGTGCCCTTGTCGTTTACTTGAAGCATCTTAAACATACAGAGCTTCGTAACGTCACCATTGAAAATTATCATAAGTTTGCCAGAGGCTATCTTCATTCCAGAGGGAAAATGGAACCCAATTCTATTTGTGATCCCAATTTAAGACACTCACTCATTGAGACGGCCCTCAATAAAGTTAGACAAAGCCACCCAAAACCTACATTTCTTGCGCGACCTATTTCGTTTTTCTTGGACGAAATACAATGGATTCTGAGCCATGGTATAGAAACCGAGGACGAATACAAAAAGGTTAAGCGAGTCGGCCGTATGGGAACCAAACTCCAACGAAATCTACGAGGAGTCATGTTTGAGATTCTCACCGAATATCTGAAACTTAGATCACAGCGTGGAAAGCTCTATGATTGGGACGATATCGCTTATTATGTTCACCAAGAATATCTACAAGATAATCGCCAACGACGATACCGTCATATCATAATTGATGAGGGACAAGACTTTTCTCCCGAAATGATTCGGTCACTTGTATCTGCGATTCCAGATGATGGATCTCTTACATTTTTTGGAGATGTTGCTCAACAAATCTATGGTCAACGCACATCATGGCGTTCAGCCAATCTTAGCATTCCTCAAGTATGGGAATTCAAGGAAAATTATCGCAATACTCAACAGATTGCCCAACTTGGATTAGCAATTTCTAAGATGCCATATTTTCAGGGAATTGCGGATATTGTTGAGCCAACATTTCCAAAGCCTGCTGGGTCATTACCCACACTTGTTGAGTGTCATAGTAAAGAAACACAGATTAACATTGCGATTAGTAGGGCAAAAGACTACTCCGGAACCATGAAGAGTGTTGCTATCCTTTTCAAAAATCGTCAACAAGAGAAACTCATCAGTCCAAGTTTACCAGACAATTCGAAACGGCTCCACCGTGATATGCGTATTTGGGATGATGGACCAGGAATTTATTATGGAACATATCATTCATCAAAAGGACTTGAGTTTGACATGGTAATTCTCCCCTTTCTTGAGGACAATAAACTGCCTGATTCTGAATTCATCTTGTCTCACGGAGAAGATGAAGCGTTAACGCACTTTGGTCGTCTGATTTATGTGGCCGTTACCCGTGCAAAAACAGAAGTTCTGTTGCTTTATACTGGCTCAGTTACTCCATTACTTCCTACGACATCCTCGCTCTATAGAATGCTCCAATCATGACGAAAATTGAGCAAGAATGCCAACGACGAGGAATTACACGTTTGTGTCATTTTACACAGTCAAGAAATTTGGCACATATCCTCGGCGATAGCCAAGCGATCCTTTCAAACCAGCATCTTCAATCTCTGGATTTACCTTACAATCCCACGGACCCAAACCGGTGGGACGATTGTGAAGACATGATTTGTTGTTCTCTTGAGTTTCCTAACGTTGATTATTTTCATAGAGCCAGAAAAAGGGATCATCTTTTTAAGGATTGGGTTATCCTGTTGATAAAGCCCCACTATCTGTGGATGGATGGAACTAAATTTTGTCCAGTAAATGCAGCCACAAGAAAAGGATTTTTCATAGCAGATGGGTATAAATCCTTTCTTGGTTTATTTAGTCAAAATACTCATGGACTTGCTTACAATCGTTCTCCGCAGCATCTTGAGTGTGCACCTACGAACATTCAGGCAGAGGTATTGGTACCCCATCCAATTCATCTTGACAGTATTACATCCATTGTTGTTGCAGATGAAGAACAGGCCAAGCGAGAAATTCGCAGGGCATTCCTTCAGGGGCTTTCCATTGATAAGAACATCCTTGTTGTACCAGAGTTCTATAAACGCTCGGATTTGGCACAGTCCATTCAACAAGGCAATCGGGTGAATGAATCTATCTTCTATAAACTCAACCATGACTAATTACCAAGATGTAAACATGTTAAATAGTGCTCAGAGGGCTTTCATTGCAGCCGCTTATGGTGATGCATTGGGATGGCCAAACGAACGTATATACCAGACTCCTTCACAAAAACTTAAAACAAACGGGAAGCTTTCAGAATTGAAAAAATGGACGCGTATTTCGGGAGGACGATACTATCCACACGAACAGATAATTGATGCTGGAACGTATAGCGACGATACCCAGCTGATTCTGTGTGTGTCACGAGCACTACTCTGCGGTCAACAATGGTGGGATTGGTTCTGTCATGTCGAACTTCCATTCTGGTCACTCTATGAAAAAGGTGGTGGAGGAGCCACAAAGAGAGCTGCTGAAGCATGGAAAGATGGCATTCATCCTTGGTCAGAGAAGCGATCAAAGGACGATGTTCAGAGATACTTTAATGCTGGTGGTAATGGCGTGGCTATGCGAATTCTTCCTCATATCTTATATCATGCCAATAGCAATGTGTATGCACCAATTGCTCAAAACATCTTATTGGACGGAATCGCAACCCATGGGCACCCGAGAGCCTTAGTTGGATCCTTATCTTATGGGTATTGTCTCTGGAAATCAATTCGCCGAACAGAACAACTGAAATTTGGAGAATTAATTGATGATTTGTTAATCAACTCTAAGGAGTGGGGTATTTTACCAGAGCTCAACTCTACCTCCTCCGAATGGCTACATGTAGCGAATCAATATGTCCCAGATTATCACAATCTTTGGATTAGGACGGTTAATGAATTGACCTCATATCTACAAATTTGTCAGACAGGAATCTCCAGGGGGGCAATGACGCTTGATGATGAAATTTTACGATCGATCTCCTGTTTTGACCGAAATGTGAGCGGAGCAGGTACGGTCGCTGCGGCAGCGGCTGTATACCTTGCATCTCGGTATGCACCAGATCCCATGAATGGTGTAATTAAAGCTGCCTATGCAAACGGTACCGATACTGATACGATTGCTTCCATGACTGCTGGATTATTAGGAACATTTAACGGGCTTGATTGGGCAAATCCTGTAAAACATGCGGTTCAAGATTCGGAGTATTTGCATGATATGGCAAAGGCAATCGTGATGAAAAACACGATTGGGGAATCACCCGATATCCCACGACTTGGAGTCAAACATCATCTCAGAAAATTCAAAAATAATCTACCCAAATTAGATAAGGGGCAGCCATTTGGATTACCTGATGGAAGGCACGGAGAAATAGTTTCAGTTGATGAGATTATTGGTAAAACCAGAACGTTCAAAATTTTACATTATAGAATTAAGATAGATGACGGGCAGAGTATTATCATTCCGAAGATTATTAGAGGGTCGTTTACAGGTAAACAATCCACCCAGATTTCAGAAAATATTGCTCCAACCAAACCTGTTGTAAAACTGGGATTTAAACTACCTTCTCACAAATTGAGTGAATCAATATGGTTTTACAAAGATCTTCTTGGGTTGGAAATAACGAAACAAACTAGAGAAATCGTTGTCTTTGATTACGGAATAGCTCTTGTTCCAGATGCCGATTACTTAAAACCGGAGAATGGTACTACAGATACTCGCCCCACGATCTACATTGAGGTTTCAGATATAGAAAATCTTTTTTCCAGAGCAAAAGATGGAGGTATTAATATCCTGACTTCACCATCACTGTGGCACAAATCAAATAGAACTTTTTTTACATGTAACGATCCCGATGGAAATATCATTGAGGTATTTTCTGCAAATCACATGTAATGATTCCAAGAACTACGGTTGACAATCCATGATGATTTTCAGTGTCCCACAACGATCGTAATACGCAGCTGAGTGTTAACTTACTGTCATTGAGAAGATTTCCATCCCAATTGACCGGAGATTAAATATAATCCGACAGACGAGCTGTAGAAACCTTCATAAGTATTCTTCTTCAGGTGTTATGATTGAATGATTATACTGCAGATTTTAGGTGTGATTGAGGTGTAAAAAGTAGCCTGAATTTCCAACATCACCTTTAAAGGATCTTCCAGTGTGTCTAGGACCAATGATGATGCAGACACATCGTTTATTTGTCATTATATTTTGTGATTAAATATACAGT
>JAPOUL010000142.1 GCA_026708685.1 Bacteroidota bacterium | reverse complement strand
TAGGGGCAACATGTACTCCCGTTAGTATTGAGCGAAGCAATCAAGAAGATACTTTTCCAGAACATTTTTTGATCCATGGTAACTACCCAAATCCTTTTCAGACTGACACCCGGTTGACGTTTGACCTTCCTTGGGAATCGAATATACATGTGGAAGTGGTGGATGTGATTGGAAGACGAGTCCTGTCTGTTCCTGATCATCACATGTCGGCAGGATGGGCAAAGACGATCACAATCCATGGGGAGTCTTTATCGCCGGGGCTATATCTCTATCGATTGATCGCTGACAGCCCTGAAGAGCGTTCAGTGCAGACAGGTACCTTCATGAAAATTCAACCTTAAAGCTGTACAATACTCAAGAGGTTATGCCTACGAGGAGCCATCCTGAATGTGATAGGTCTAATGAATAGGGAAATGATCTCTACGTCTCTATTGATGTATACGATGAGGTGATATCGAATTCCCATGTCAACCGTACTCTCCTGTGCATCTATCCCAAGATCCGTCACTCGACAGAAGGCTTCGTTGGATCCAAGAACCAGCGATCGTTTTTGTCCTGGAGTCCTAAAAATAGTACATCATCAGCATGGGGTAATTCAACCGTATGAAGGGTCAATCATGGATGATCTTTCAGCATCTGATTGTTCCATGAATATTCAACATGATGGTTTATGATCAAAGGTGAGGTCATAAAGTTCCATCTTTAGGAGGTTCTTCAACGTTTGAGATTGAATTGATTGCCATGTCAAAATATCTGGTTCTTCTGTTTCTATTTGGTGCAGGATGTTTGCAGGAAACATCTATTTCTCCCAATGTAGTCATTATGTTTGTGGACGATATGGGGTATGGAGATCTGGGGGTCTATGGGCAGACCAACTATACTACAGCGAACCTTGATCGCATGGCAGAAGAAGGGGTTCACTTTACAAACTTCTATGTCAGTCAGGCCGTCTGCTCTGCATCGCGTGCTTCGCTTCTGACGGGAAACTATGCAAATCGAATTGGCATCCATGGTGCACTCGGCCCATCAAATACACATGGTTTGCATCACGATGAAGTTACTATAGGCGAATTATTTAAGTCAAAAGGATATGCTACCGCCATTTATGGCAAATGGCATCTCGGTCATCAACCAGAATTTTTGCCCATGGAGCATGGGTTTGATGAATTTTACGGGATCCCCTACTCAAATGACATGTGGCCTTTTCATCCCGAAAATCCAGAAGCGTGGGGAGACTTGCCAACGATGGAAAGAGATTCTATTGTTGGATATAATACGGATCAGTCTGTATTTACGACTGATTTTACTCAACGCAGTGTAGACTTCATTCGTACTCACGCTACATCGGGCAATCCATTTTTTCTCTATATTGCACATCCGATGCCTCATGTTCCTTTATTTGTGTCAGAGGATAGAATCGGTGAATCTGGTGCAGGACTCTATGGCGATGTGATTCATGAAATAGATTGGTCCATGGGACAGATCCTTCAAACCTTACACGAAGTGGGTGTAGACGAACAAACACTGGTGTTGTTTGCAAGCGACAACGGTCCGTGGCTCAGTTACGGTAATCATGCAGGCACTGCGAATCCTCTACGTGAGGGGAAAGGGACGGCATGGGAGGGAGGAGTCCGAGTTCCATTAATTGCACGGTGGCCAGGTCAACTTCCAGAGGGGCTGTCGGTAGGTACTCCAGCGATGACCATTGATGTGTTTCCAACACTAGCCCATCTGATTGATGCCTCACTTCCTGAACATCCAATAGATGGTCAAAATATCTGGCCGCTGATGACAGGGCAAAGCGATGATTCTCCTCATCCAGCGTATTTTTTCTGGTACAGAGACAATGAGCTTCATGGGGTTCGCAGTGGTCCATGGAAACTCTATTTTCCGCACCGTTACCGAACCATGATTGGACAGGAGTCTGGTGCAAATGGAATGCCGGGAAAGTATGCATATCAGAATACCGGGATTGAACTGTATGACCTTGATACAGACATAGCAGAGATTGATGATGTTTCAGAAAAACATCCAGAAGTTGTTGAACGGCTCACGCTACTGGCCGACAGCATGCGTGCCATTCTGGGAGATCGATTAATGGGGATGGAAGGTACGCAGGTGCGGCCATCTGGGAAAATCCAGTAAGAATTCAAAAATCCCCCTCAATCGGTGCATTCTTGATGGTTGTGCGTTGAACGTCCAAAGAGTTCTATCTGTTGGACAAAGATATCATCAAACCTCAGAATGTGACAATATGAAACAGTCTCCAAGTGCAGACATCGCTGTGATTGGTCTTGCTGTGATGGGGCAGAACCTCGTTTTGAACATGAACGATCATGGGTTCTCAGTGAGTGTCTATAACCGCACGGCTTCAAGGACGCAAGACTTTCTCAAGGGGCCTGCCCAGAACAGATCTATCTATGGTTTCCACTCTTTACGTGAGCTGGTTGCATCGCTGAAGCGACCGCGACGCGTTATGTTGATGGTCAAGGCAGGAGTGATTGTTGATCAGACCATTGCCAGCCTGATTCCACTTCTGGACGAGGGGGATATCATTATTGATGGAGGAAACTCCTACTATGGAGATACCATCAGACGAACTGGTGAGGTAGAATCGAAAGGAAGGCTGTTTATCGGTACCGGTGTTTCAGGAGGAGAAGAAGGTGCAAGGATTGGACCAAGTATTATGCCCGGGGGTACCCCTGCTGCATGGCCGCATGTACAGACGATTTTTCAGAGCATTGCGGCAAAAGTAGACCAAGCACCGTGTTGTGAGTGGCTTGGGCCTGATGGTGCTGGACATTTCGTCAAGATGGTTCACAATGGTATTGAGTATGGTGACATGCAAATTATTGCTGAGTCGTACCATATGATGAAAGAATTGCTTGGATTTTCAAATCAGAAAATGCAGGATATCTATGCTCAGTGGAATTCAGGAAAACTCGATTCTTACCTGATTCAGATCACCAGTGATATTCTTGGTCATCAAGAGATGGATGGTCAGTATACGTTAGACTTTATCCTTGACAGTGCTGGACAAAAAGGGACCGGTAAATGGACAGCTGCCAGTGCACTGGATCAAGGGGTTCCTTTGACCTTGATAGGGGAAGCCGTTTTTTCACGTTTCCTGTCATCGCTGATTGGTGAACGCGGTCATGCTTCAGCAATTCTTTCAGGTCCACAGTCGAGGTTCAACACGAAGGATTCCGACCAAGTCGTGCGTGATTTGCATGATGCGGTATATGCATCCAAAATTATGTCTTACGCTCAGGGCTACATGCTCCTTCAAGCAGCATCCAAAACCTATAACTGGCCCTTGGATTATGGAAGCATCGCATTGATGTGGAGGGGTGGATGCATCATCCGTTCTGCGTTTCTTGGTAAAATTAAGGAAGCCTTTGATGATAATCCTGACCTAGAAAATCTTCTGCATGCTCAATATTTTACGCAAGCGATTTCGGATGCTCAGCTGGCATGGCGCAGAATTGTGTCAATCGCAGCTACTCATGGGATTCCAATGCCTGCTATGAGCAGTGCTCTTGCGTTTTATGATGGATATCGACAGTCTCGAGGACCGGCCAACTTAATTCAGGCTCAGCGAGATTATTTCGGTGCTCATACGTATGAGCGAACAGATGCGGAAACTGGAAATTTTTTCCACACAAACTGGACGGGTTCAGGAGGAGATGTTACAGCTGGATCCTACGATGCATGAGAAGTCCTCCTATCCGATAATCGTGGATACGGACGCTGGGCCCGATGATCTGCTAGCCCTTGGGTATCTACTGGTTCATCCATTGATCCAGGTGGAAGCCATCACCATTTCGTATGGTCTTGCCGATGCTGAATGTGGGGCCATCAATGTTGCCCGTATTGTTGCTGCTTTTGCTCGGGGTCATATCCCCGTCTATATTGGGCATTCCAAACCATCTGTAGGAGAAGCCGCATTTCCACAGCGCTGGCGACGGCTCTCCAATGATCTCCCAGGGGTCAGTTTACCCAAGGCCTATATTCCACCAGAGGAGGAGCATGCGGTTTCGTTTCTTCAGCGCCGACTTTCTCGTGCCTCCAGACCAGTGAGGGTCCTTGCACTAGGGGCTTTGACGAATCTAGTCACCATGACGCGGGCCACCGCTCCTGCCATTGAGGAGCTGGTGATCATGGGAGGGGCGTTCAACGTTTCAGGAAATGTGAATCATGCGGAAGAATTTGTTTCTCCAACGCAGACATCGGAGTGGAATTTTTATGCCGATCCTTTGGCTGCATCTACGGTGTTCTCCTCAGACTTGCCGATTACGCTCATCCCGCTGGATGCGACCAATCAAGTGCCCGTGAAAATTCCGTTCATCGATCAATTCACCAAAATAGCTCGTTGCCCAGTGGGGCGTATGACCTCTCAGGTTTTGGAGGCCGTTCGCCCTCATGCTGAGCAGGGGGTTTTTTATGCATGGGATCCTCTGGCAGCGGTTTACTTGGTGCATCCTAATGTTGTGAGCTTGGAG
>JAPOUL010000083.1 GCA_026708685.1 Bacteroidota bacterium | reverse complement strand
TACGTACTATTTTTCAAAGAAGTAACTAAAATGGGTACTCACGTATATAATTCCCTATTTATAGATCCGAAAAATCGTTGGTGGTTTTTTATATCAATATTGTTCGTACTTGGAGCCTTCGTAGCTGGGGTCAACAGAAGTTTTCTCAATCTACCGACTATTGAGTTACACTGGCAGGAAGAAGAATCGTGGCAACAATACACACCATCTTACACAAATGTATCTGGCAGAGAACTTGTAATGATATACATTGGATCTTCTTCTTGTGGTTTTAGTAACGCTCCTGATTTACCAAAATTGATTGAAGACACAAAAATGAGCCTACAAGATCAAGCTAATAATAAAGACTGGTCATTTAGTGCTGTAGGTATTTCAATAGACTGGAATACGTCAGATGGCATAAATCATTTGAATAAGTTTGGGCATTTTGATGAGGTAATAACAGGACGGAAGTGGAATGGGACAGGAGCCAATCAATACTTGAAGAACATTCCTGGCGTTTATGGGACTCCACAAATTGTTATCATTATGCGTGAATCTGATATAGATGACGAAAACATCTATAATACCACGATAACTGAAACATTTATTTACCGTATGGTCGGAATTTTTCAGATAGAAAGTTGGTATGACCGAGGCATTCCTCTTCCACAAGATGTACTAATGCGTTTCTCAAATCCAGCATCTGAGATTTGAGAGGTTTGTGTACCGTGCAATGCCGCACTTTTTCTGTGTTTGATAGCAAAACATAGGATTCCTCAGTGTCATAACCATCAATGCTCTGATTCAGGCACGATACCTATGTAGTTCTAAAATCGCGAATTGCTCTTTGGTGACTGTACACCTCAGTTATCATCGTTCGCGAATAATTTAGTTCAAAGGAGTTGCTATCAAGCTATTAAAATAGTTAAGTAGTTTGCTATTTTAATTTAACATCCTGTTCTTCCAAGTAATTTTCCACCGAATCAATCATAATGGATTCACGTCTCGGCTCGTCAGGTTCAAGAGATCTGGATATCTTGGTGTATGCTAAGATCACGGATAGAAAAGGAAATGTCTCCATTGTAAAGCTCATTGAGGAATTGGATACAAATGTCTGGCTTGTGCGACAGAATTTGGAACCACCTCATTAGCAGATCGTCTAACTTGTATCATGGACAAAAACTCAGACTTAGAGTTTTCTCGCATTTCTCACTTGCTTCGCAAGGCTGGACTGGATTCAGACGAAGCGAACGAACTCACTGAACGAATTAAGAATATGGCCGCCTCCAGTTTCAAAACTGAATTCGACTCATTCAAGGAGTCTATGAACACAAAGTATAATTTGCTGATCTGGATCGTGGGCATCCTGGCCGGCGCAGGCGTATTTAATGTTCTGTCCAACTTCTTTGATTGGGGAGCGTAAACCTGATGATCGCCAAATATGTCAATATCTAAATTTTTTATTATACTACAAAAATGAAGCGAAAACGTGGGCGTCCAGCCATCAACCCCGAAGATCGCCGAACCATCATTTTTCAGTTCGGCACGACCGAAGAGGGATTAACGACCAAGGAGATCCGGAGGCGATTTGAGACTTTTTTAGCAGAGTCCACACCTCCCGAACACTTGAAAGGTGAGGGGGTGGGTATTCATCCAGTCCAACAAAATGTAAGAGGCAAGGATTGGGGGATGGATGCCATCAAGTATCAAATCCGACTCACACAAAAAGAGCGTCAGATCCTAAAAGACTATGCCCGATCCGGAAGCGTCACATCGGGGGCGGTGATGCGTCGAGCCATGGCAGAGAAGCCTATCACTGAACTTGATGGAGATGGAGGCGGGTTTGTAAGGATGACCTTTGGAACATCCATGAATGCCCAAGAACCGGATACACAAAATCCCACATCAGAAAAGAGCACGGTCAAGAAGTTTAAAATCGTTCAACAAGAGATTTTCCCATTTGAGCATGGGAAATAGGCTATGTGCATCATTCCATACAAATAGTTAACTACATTTGTAGTTAACTATTTGTATATTTACCGTGTTACCTACATTTGTTGGATGCTATCAAAAGTGGTTGCTATATTAAACCCAAAAGGTGGATCGGGAAAAACAACTCTGGCAACCAATGTCGGGGGATGCCTGCACAAGCGTGCCTACAAGACGCTCATCGTTGATACTGACTCGCAAGGCTCTGCCCTTGAATGGCAGGAAGCCCAGTCGGACAATGCCCCTGATTTGCCACTGGTGGTGGGGATCGACAAACCAGTGCTACATAAGAAACTCCCTTCCATTGTAGGGGATTATGATTTTGTAATCATTGATGGAGCTGCTCTCGTCTCGGAGATCACCGTATCTGCCGTCAAGGTAGCGGATATCGTCTTAATTCCCGTTCGGCATAGTGGTTTTGACATCCGTGCGGTAGATACGGTTGTGGATGCTGTGCAGACCATGCAGTCCATATCAGGCGGTCGTCCAATGGCGTCATTCGTCATTTCTTCACAGGCATCAGGCTCTATTTTAGCCCGATCTGTAGATGACGCATTATCACAAATGGAGTTACCTGTTTTCCAGTCTCGGACATCCAGACGGGTCGCTTATGAAGAGGCGGCGGCCCTGGGTGTTACCGTCATAGACCTGGATGGTCGACAAAAAGCCTCTCAGGAAATTGAATCTATTACCAGCGAACTTCTGAACCTTTTATCATGAGCAAGATCAAATCCTCTGAAGCGGCCAGTGCACTTGGTCGTAAATCTGCCAGACAACATCCGCACAAAAGGGATGTGTTGGACAAACTTGAAGAGACTGAAAAAAAACAGTGGTCACTGTTGGTGCCCGCCTCTTTGCACAAACGGATGAAGATTCACGCGGCGGCGATGGGGCGGGATGTGAAGTCCATTATCATTGAGTTGGTAGAGCAATATCTGGATGAACAAAAACCTAAAATATTAAAATAGTTAAGTAGTTTACTATTTAGCAGTTTTACTATCTCTCCCTGCGAGTCAGATCTTGCCGTGATCCAGCTTCGCCATCGCCGACCGTCCAGCATCCTGATTTCTGGTATACCTGGAGGGCATGGACGGACTGGACCAGCGTCCCGCATTCTGCAACTCCACCAAACTCACTCCCAATTCTGCCAGTGTCTCGGCGGTGCCGATCCGGAAGGAATGACTTGAAATCTTCTCGGACTCGTCAAAGACCTCACGAAACACCGTCTTGATCATCTTATTCAAGCCAGGCATGCTCATGGGCCTTCCACTCAATGTGCATCCTCGATGCTGTAACCCCTGAATCAGCACATCATCATCAGACAGCCCTGATAGGTGTATATATCGCTTCAGCACCTTCACCGTTTCAAAGCGGATGTAGAGCACCGCTCCCTTGCCCGTCTGATCCGTCTTGGATCGGGGCACCAGCAGCCTCCCGCTCCCGTCTGGCTGGATGCTGAGGTCGCGGACTTTGATCGTCAGAAGTTCAGATCCCCTTAATAGTCCATCACTCAGAAGAGAGAAGATCAGGGCATCGCGCACGCTCTTGAGGGAATCGGCAAGCATCCGTTGCGTTCGCAGTTTCTCGACAATCTCAATCTCCACGCCTCGCTGCTGTCCCCGTCCCGCCTTCCCCTTGCGCTGGATGCCACGCAGGACACGCTGGGACTGTACGCCGCACAGATCCCGCCCTTGGAGTCTGTAGGCGAACTGGATGCCACTGCGAATGAGTTGAATCGTGGACTTGGCGTAACCCTTGCCTCCGTTGGCTTCGCTGTCTAGGTAGGACAGGAACGCGGAGAAGGACGCATCATTGTCGGGTTGCCCCGTCTCACGGAGATACGCTGACCACATGGCCAGAGCCGATGCGTAGTTACGCCTGGTATTCTCGGCGATGCTCTCTCGCATGAGGTCGAGCTTGTGCTTTGATGACTCGAGTACCGATCCATCTGTATCCAGACGGGGAATGATTTCAGGGGGGTAGGGCATGATGGGCGGCTTTCTTCGCCGGTTGATGATGGACGAAAAAGATACGCATACGCCCCTTAAAGGTTTTTACAATGCCCAATTGTAGGAACCTATTTTTTTCTTGTATCGACTTTGTTTACTCGGTGTTGTGATTGGGTATTTGGTACGTTTTCGCTTGTCATGCTTCGTGCCATGTGCGGATTGCGACAGCGTTTCCTCTTCCATCCTCTGCGTGAATCAGGAGGAATTGATTATCCATTGTCCGTGATCTGGACGTAATTGTACTTTTGCCGTAAAGCCTTATTTGTACTGCATGGAACCGCCGTTTTGGTTGAACTCTGATTTTCAAATTAGTACATTATACTACAATAATTATGTGTTGAATTTGAATCCAAATAAATCGAAAACACCTCCATCCACCAACCGAAAAATTGTAAAGGGAGATGGCACCAGTAATCATTCCCTTCGGATTGGTTCAGTACAAAGACTGGCTGAATCCGGTGTATCACCGTAGAAATCGGCAATACAGGGGCAGTCGCAAAATATCTCTACGATAGCAATGGGAATTATATACGTGAGTAACCACAAACGGAACCTTTTTATTTGGTTGTGTTTAACAGACACAATGGAACAGGTCAGCCAACCTGCCCATTGCTTATCATACTATCAATCAACCTTGATACCATGCCTGTTAAG
>JAPOUL010000103.1 GCA_026708685.1 Bacteroidota bacterium | reverse complement strand
TGATCCGTGAAAGCAATCCCATAACCTGTAATGGGGGAGCCGCCATCGTCAGGTACAGACCAGGACAGGATGACGGACGATCCAGAGGCCTGGGCCGTCAATCCCGGCGGCGCAGCTGGTACAGAGATGGAAAGGGTCGTGGCACTAATGACATTGGAGGGAAAACTTTCGCCATCCGAGTTGATCGTATAGACCCTGTAGAAGCGTCTTGTATTGGGAGACAGGCCGGTAACCGTATAGGACGTTTGCGTATTACGCGTATTGGCGACTACATTGGACCAGTTGGATGCATCCGTGATGTCAGGAGAGGACTGAATCCTGTATCCTGAAATTGGGGATGATCTCTCATTTTGGGGAGCACTCCATACAAGGTTGATGGATGTGCGGCGTATGGAAGTTGATCTGAGTGAGGTTGGTGCACTGAGTAATGCAGGGCCAGTCAAGGTGACATAAGATGGACTGGAATAGGAGCCTTCACGATTGTTGACCAAAGAGGCTACATAATAGCCATAAGTGGTACCAACCGATAAAGAATGATCGGTGTCAATATAATTGAGTTGGCTTGGTGCGTTTTGTCCAATGAATTCCCAATAATCTCCATTATCATCAGTTCGAAATACACTATATGCAGTAACAGTTTGCCCTTCTAGCAGATCAGTAGGTGGACCCCAAGCAATGGTAATCTGACTGGGGGATGACTGGGTGGCTATTACATTGGTGGGAGTTCCCCTAATGCCAGGGTCCGATACTGCAGTGCCCGTGGCTATATTGGAGTAAGAACCTTCGCCATCCGAATTGACAGCACTGACACGGAAGTGAAAGATTTGGCCAGGGATGAGTCTACTACTGCGAAAATAAAACTCAGGAAAATGCGATACTGTAACCTTGCCTATCAGATCATTCCAGCTGGTGCCATCGGTAGACCACTGAATGTTGTATCCCGTGATAGCACTGCCTCCATTATTTGATGGGACATCCCAGTACAAATAAAAAGTAAGATGATTTTGAACAGACACAGATAAGTTTCTTGGTGGACTGGGAGTTGCAAGTCGATACGTATTCTCATATGATGTGGCGGAGGCAATCGATTTTCCCGCATCAAGAGCAAATAAGGATGATCGATATAGATCCTCATCTGAAATACCGCCAGCCGACAGAGAGCTCCCATGTTGATGTACCGAATCCGAATCGGCGGATCCATCATGAAAAAATATGGTAATCCTACTATCAAGATAACGGAGCGAGTCACTTCCTACTCCAGTCGTCACGGCTAACAGCAAAAAGAAACTGATCACAGACATTTAGTCGGGTAATACTGTGATTTTATATATATACTTAAACGCTAATCTTGATAAAGGTTTTTGAACACTTGATGGTATATATGCAAAAATCATATGATGTTTTTGCAAAGCCTACACATTTTCGTAGAAATATTGCCCTGTAGCCCTTGAGACGCATTTTCTATAGTTGACCAAGAGGTTTTGCAAACGGCTCATATTATACAAATTTAATGGGAATTATATCCATAAGTAACAAGGTTATGTAGTTACTGACAGATCCATTTCACGGCTCATAGGGGTCTCTAACGAGAACGCCCCTCCACGTGCAGATGCCCCAATCCCGAAGGCCAAGAGTACATTCGCAGATGCGTTCAGATCTGCGTGATCCGTATGCCCACAGGACATACACTGAAACTTGCTTTGTGTCTTGCGATTGTCATTGCTGGTATATCCACAAGCATTACACTTCTGAGAAGTATACTTTGGGTCTACAAGGACTACGTTACCAAATTTGTAGTCGCAGTAGGAATTGAACCTGCTCCATCCAGCATTCTGAATCACGCGGTTCAATCCTGCTTTGGCTTTTACATTCTTGCCAGGATCTTCAATCGTACCCTTGGCGGACTTGGACATATTCTTGATCTTCAAGTCTTCACGCTTCAAAGTGTACGCCTTGTTGGACAAGGCCCTACTGTTTTGATGCGCCGCATTAACTCGACAGTTCTTCTGCTTTCGCTTCCACTTGTTGATCTTCCGTTTGGTTCGCTTGAATCGTCCAGATCCTTTCTGTTGTCTGGCTAATTTACGTTGATACCTGCGAATCCTTATTTCTTTATCGGTCAGATCAGGTAAAGGATACATGCCTCGTTCACCATCGGATGAGGAATAAGAAATGTTGTATGTGTTCAAGTCAATGCCTATCTCTTTACCATCATCCTCTCTTTCTGGCAGATCAAAGACTTTATAGAGTACGGACATCTTCCAATAACGTCCGTCCTTCTTCACAGTCACCTCAATCGGCTCAGCGTCTGGATAAGGATTACCCCCTTTTCTACGCATCTTCATCCAGCCTACCTTTTGAATGTAGATACTGCCGTCTACAATATTGAACGTCCCCTTAGGAGCCGTAAACGCTTTATGCTTGTACTTATTATGAAACGTAGGATGGTCACGCGTTCCCTTGAAGAACGCTTGCCATGCTTCGGATTGCCCTTTCAACGTGTAACGAACAATCGCAGATGAATACTTAGACAACCAACTCGTTTCTTTACGTAAAGACGGGTAACGCTTGATTAAGGAGAAGAAAGATGTTGAAGGGTTTTCCGTATCCTCATGTTTGAATTCACTGTTAATCTGTTTTAAGATTACATTCCACACAAACAGACATGCTCCAACCAATCCATGTAATAACATGGCTTTATATTGGGTGCCCGGTAGTAATCTGTACTCTATTCCACGATAAGCAGTGGAACAGGAATGATTAGAATGGTTACAAGCCTTGGTAACAGGCATGATGTCAAGGTCAGTTGATGTTATGGTAAGCAATAGGGTAGATTCACAGCCTATCCTATTGTGTCTGTTATTATACTCTCCCAAATAGAAGGGTTCCATCCGTTGTTACTTTGCGATATAATTCCCAATTTAATCATGAATGAATCATTTCTATACCTTGGATCAAACGGAAATGTACGTCAGAGAATCTCTGTCCCATATTGTTACTGAACAATTGGGCATTGCTAAGCCTCAAAAGATGTACGGTGTTGCATGAATCAGTTCGTTCTTTTCATCATTATTCTTCAATATTGTATCTTCACGCCCCGAACTTCGTTGAATAGAAAAATCTACTCCCTTCATGCAAGATACACAATCCATATCTCAATTTGATCGTCATACTGCCCACTATCCGCAGTGGGCACAAATGATGGCCCGAAAATACTTTACGAAGACCTTGATTCAATTTATCCTGCATGGTAATGTTCGTGATCTCGTACGGCATGAAAACCCCGAAACCGGGGAGGTTAACTATGTAGGACTCATTCATTTTCTTACAAAGGAATTATTTACTGCACGAGATCTTGTGATCCTCTATGATCGTGCAGCTGGAATTCATTTTCTTGACGCTGAATCAAAAAAAGATTTTCATCGGGCCATCTCAGGTTATGACAGCTTGTTTGGAACTGAATATGCCAAACGGCGACCACGCAACCCTTCACAAGTGCTTTCCATTTTAGATAATTATTTCCGTTTACGTCTTGGTGCAGGAAAAAGAATTGCTTGCATCATTGATTATGCAGAAACGATTATTCCTATGGCTGAAGCGTCCATGTACTCTGCAGACGATCGGAGTGCTCTGGTGAATTTACAACGGTGGGCACATGACCCCTTATTTCTTCAACATGATTTTACCATCTGTTTGATTACAGAAAATCTGAGTGATCTCAATCAACAGCATGTTCAAAGTCCGTGGACATGTGAAATTAATCTTCCTCTTCCTGAGCAAGATGATCGCTTAGCTTTTGCTCAATGGTCTGTAAAAGATGTAATGCCCCTCTATGATGAATATTCGGACATAGGACTGCAAGAATTGGCACAGAATACGCCCGGGCTCGGATATACTCAGATGCGAACGATTCTTGCAGATACCTTAGAAAATAAATCTCGTCTCAGCTTTCATCATCTCTCACAACTCAAAAAAGTATTGATTGAGGAAGCGGCGTTTGGTATGCTGGAATTTGTTGAATCCAGACATAATTTGGATGATGTAGCTGGGCATTCAGAGGCAAAAACACACTTACGTCAGGCAGCCTTTGCACTGAAGCACGGAATGCTTGATGTGATCCCGATGGGCTATCTGGTCAGTGGTCCTGTTGGAACGGGTAAAACATTTTTGATCAGTTGTTTTGCCAATGAAATTGGCATCCCCATGGTCAAACTGAAGAACTTTCGGTCACAGTGGCAGGGACAGACCGAAGGAAATCTGGAGAGAATCTTAAACCTCTTGGAGGCCATGCCCCCCGTGGCTGTCATGATTGACGAGGCCGATGCTGCTCTTGGAAATCGCGATGCCGAGGGAGATTCAGGAGTTTCAAAACGGGTATTCGGACAAATTGCATCCTTTATGAGCAAGCCAGAACACCGAGGGCATATTCTATTTTTCCTCATCACTGCACGCCCTGACTTGATGCCTGTTGACTTAAAGCGTCAGGGACGAGCTGAAGAGCATCTTGCACTGTTTTATCCATCAACACCCGCAGACCGTTTAGAATTGCTCCATGTAATGATGCGTAGAACGAAGATTGAGATCCCCAAAGAGGCCATCCCAGATGCCCTACTCAGTGGAGAAACGGTCTATAGTGGAGCAGATATGGAAGCCTTACTTACCCGGGCAAAGTTCCGAGCCGCATCCATCAATGGAGACCCGAACTATGTCACTTCTGAAATTCTCCAAGCCGTTGTTGATGATTTTATCCCACCTGCAAACTCTGAAGAAAAAGAACTGCAAGCATTGGTGGCCGTCCTGGAAAGTACGAGCAAAGAATCCCTGCCTGAGATGTATCGCTCTATGGACAGGATAGAAATTACTCAGCGAATCCATGAATTGAAACTGACAATCTCTTGAGATTTTGTTTCGTATGGTCTCTACTCCCTCTTAATGGATCTCAATGGATGATTTCAGTAGAATGTCCCAAGATTGTGAATCATTGACCTGATCCCTCCATCCTAAACCATAGGGTAAATCTTGACATTCTATGTTTCGAGAGTTTTTATCCTTTTTTGCAGAATAACAGATGTTGTTAAGTGTTCTGCCTATTATGAATTCAGTTTCCCTATCGGAATTGACCGGCCATCCTGCCTGCAATCCCGTGAAAGATCAGATATAAGGTAAATAAAAGATAGCCGCCAGCACGAAGAATACGAGCAGACCTATGATGTCATTGCTGGTGGTAATGAAAGGTCCAGTAGCCAACGCTGGGTCAATTCCAAGACGGTCAAGAACCAGGGGAACGGTGGTGCCAATGACCGCGGCAATGATGATCACAAGAAAAACCGACAGTCCTGCCGTTATCGACAGCCTAAGAGGTTCTGGTGCCTGAATCATCAGTGAAGTCCAATTCCCAGCCATCCACTCAAAGAGAATCCATACACCAACAACCATGATGGCAGCCAAGGCTAATCCATTGGTGACGGCCACCGTAATTTCCTTGCCAATTCGTCGAAGCATATTGGCCGACCACACTTCGCCAGATGCCAAACCCTGAACAATGATGGCTGAACTCTGAATCCCGGCATTGCCCGCCATAGCCATCACTACAGGAATAAATGCAGCTAACACCGATGCACGTTGAATATTTTCTTCATACACACCGATGACACTGCCAGCAAAGATGGCCCCCAACATACCCAATGACAACCAGGGTAAACGCCCACGGGTAATGCGCAAAATGGAATCGGTTGGATCCGCATCTCCCGTAATCCCACTGAGTCGCTGATAGTCTTCTTCAGCCTCTTCCCTAATGACATCAATTGCATCATCAAATGTAACATGTCCAACAAGATGTTGGCTATCATCTACCACCGCAAGTGAAACAAGGTTGTAGCGCTCCATAATGAGAACCACCTCCTCCTGATCTACATCTGTGGTAACAGAGCGAATATCCGTTCGCATTATATCCGAAATCAATGCATGCGAAGGAGAAAGTAACAGACGACGAATTGTAACGAATCCTTGGAGTGTTTTGGAATGATTCGTGACAAAAACGACATACATATTTTGAGATTCTTCTGCCATTCGGCGAACCTCCTCGGTAGCTTGGTCTACGGTCCAGTCCGCCAGAACAGCTACCACCTCAACAGCCATGATCCCGCCTGCCGTCTCTTCATCATACTGGAGAAGATCTTGTACTGCTTCACGATCTTCAAGGACTCTCAGAACCCTCTGACGAACGGTGTCATCCAAATTTCCCAGCACATCCACTGCATCATCAGATTCAAGTTCATTCAAGAGTTTCGTGATCCGATCGGTAGAGATTTCGGAAAGGACATCCGCACAGAATAATTCATCCAACTCCGCCAGTACATTGGCTCCCTGTATGGTTGGGAGTTGTAAGATCATAGCGTGAGCATGCTCACGCCCTAAACCCGTGACCAGACGTGCGATATCGGCAGGATGCAAATCAAGAATTAACTTCACCGCCGCTTCAAGATTATCTTCCTCTAATCTCAACTCCACTTGCTGTACAATGGACTCATCCAGCTCTTGCGAGGTGGATCCCTGAATCATCTGACGACTCGCCATGGATCTAATGGGTATTTATGTAATCAGACACTGATGATGTTGATCCCGTAAGTATTGGGCCAACATCACGTAATCTTCGGGTGACAATTCCTCCGCCCTGCATCGCTTCCAACGATCTGGAAGATCATCAGCCCACTGGCGGAGGCTATTACGGAGAACTTTTCGACGCATACTAAATGCAGCACGCACCACAGCATGCAATAATCCAGAATCAACATTAGGGATGGCCAAGCCATTGAAGTCCAGTCGTATGACACTGCTTTGAACTGCAGGTTTGGGATTGAAAACATTCCTGCTGACCTTGAAGAGTATACTGGGACGACTATACAATTGAGCGAAAACGCTGGGGATCCCATACGCCTTGGTTCTGGGCTTGGCAACAATCCGATCGGCCACATCACTTTGCACCATGAAGACCGCTTCCGCAATGACATCATGAGCGTCCAGACACCCAAAAAGAATGGGGCTGGTAATATTATAGGGTAAATTGCCAATCACATGCAGGGGGGAATTTCCGATCGCATTCCAGTCCACTTCAAGGATATTCATGTGGCGTACATTCAGTTTGGGATACGAATTTGTCAGAAAGTTGACTGCTCTGCTGTCTATTTCAATGGCTTCAAAGTTGGAAAAACGATCGTAAAGCAACCCAGTCAATGCACCAAGGCCTGGACCGATTTCAACTACATACGCCTCATCAGGGGCACGCAAGCCCGCAACAATCCGACGGGCTGTATTCGGATCTATCAAAAAATGCTGTCCCAAATTTTTCTTGGGTTGAATCGGCGATTTCACAATTGCTGGTGTTAATCAACGCATTCGCTTACGTCGGTTGCGTACATAGTCTTCAAACAGAAATTCGCCCAAATTATCGAGATCTGCATAATACGCCCTCCCATGATTTGCATCTGTGAGCTGGCGAACAAACCCTTGAAGATAGGGGTCTCGTGCAATCATAAATGTAGTAATGACAATTCCCTCACGGCGACAGATGACGGCCTCATCCAGCACCTTGTTCACGATTTTTCGATCCAATCCAAAGACATTTTTATAGAGCCTCCCCTGTTCAAAATGACAACTGGGCTTTCCATCGGTAATCATAAAGATTTGCTTGTTCAGATTTTTGCGTCGACGCAAGATTTCACGTGCTCTACGCAATCCAGCATGGGTGTTCGTATGATAGGGGCCAACCTGTAGATAAGGCAGATCCTTGATGGACACCTCCCACGCATCATCTCCAAAAGCAACAATATCAATGGTGTCTTTGGCATAGCGTCGCAAAATGAGCTCGGTCAGGGCCATAGCCGTTTTTCGCGCGGGCGTAATACGATCTTCTCCATAAAGGATCATGGAATGGCTCAGATCAATCATCAGTACGGTAGATTGATTAGACGGGTGATCCGTTTCGTGGACGGCATAATCATCTTCCGTCAGTGTCCAATCATCAATCCCGCCCCGTCGGTATGAATTGGAAAGGGTGTCGGTGACATTCAATAAATGGGGATCATCCCCGAAACGCCAGGGACGGGTTTCGGGGAGTCGCTCATCTCCGCTACCCTCAAAGGGAGTCGGATGCTGTCCCTTGCCAGCTTTTCGCAGTTGGCGAAATACTTCCTCTAAAGATTGATCACGCAGACTACGCTCTGTCTTGGCCGTGATCTGGATGTTTCCCCCAGGCTCTTCGCGTATATATCCCCTAGATTTGAGCTCTTCAATAAAATCGCCCATCCCAGATTGGGAATCTGTTAAATGATATCGCTGATCAAGTTGGGTTAGAAGGTTGAGTGCCTCCGAAGCATTCCCTGCTGTATACTGTAACAGTTGCTGAAACATGTCAAACAACTGCTCAAAATTAGAGAGTTTGCCCCCATGTTTCTCCTCGTCCCACTTTAGGTACTGGTAAGGAATCATGTTCAACTGCTATACGATGATCTGAACGTAATATGTACAAGTGATGCTATTCGCAAACTTGGAATCAATGGGCAATAAAGCATCTGGGAAGTAATCACACCGTTGAGAGCCTCCCTGATCAACAAGAGTCAAGCCCCCAAATGTCATAGGTAGATCATACTCACATACTCTATACAATGTTTTAAATGTGTTGCATCATGTGACTCTCATTCCGTGCACTCTGATTCATGCAACGGATAGCTGTCCAAGGATGCAGATATGAGCGTTGATTCAATCCTTTTTAGCGATCGATTCGCTCATCGATTGCAATACCTGATGCTTGAAGAAGACGGCATCCACCTGGAGAGTCTGTTCAGTATGCGGGTCAATGAACACGGGCTCAATCATCACTGGCCAGAATTGTCTGCGTTCCAACTCTCTGAGCAGGGATGAGTAACTCCGACCGCCGTCAAATAAAGGAATCAGCGACAGCTCCAATTGTATTCCAACCATGTCATCAAGGATGTCCCCCGCCCCTTCAAGAACTTGACCTTCATAACCCTGTGTATCAACTTTCAGAAAAATCCGCTTCTCCGTTTCAAAAAGAGTTCCATATAAATCAGAAAGGCATCGCATTTGAACCACGGTGTGAGAAGAGATTTTCGCCCCCGAATACACTCTTGTCTGTCGTTCAAGTGGGGTGAGAAATGAACTACACTTATCATCTCGAGAGATATTGATGGATACTGTATCCGATTGATTGCCCAAAGCATACTGATATGCATTCCACTTTGAATCACGCTTTGATTTTGCCTTGAGAGATCGAAACGGTGCATCTAAAGGTTCAAACGAAATGATTTCTTCATCATATCCAGAGGCTCTGAGTTCGTTAGCAAATCCCCCGTCACTTGCCCCAACATCAAGAACTAAATCAATCTTAGCAGAGTCCATCATTCTCTGTCGACGTGCAGTAAATGATCCTGACGCATTAAAACGATTGACTTCCAAGCCAACCCGGCGAAGTTGTTGCTTTAATAATGTTCTAATTCTCATTCCATTTTGTGGAAATTATCCAAAGTATGCATGAAGCCTAGCGGAGCACATGTTTGAACACGAGTTTTCGAATCAACAGTACGATTGATGGCTACATGCGGTATCATGTATCCACTCATCCCACCAAGGAATCAATAGCAACTCCACGCCCCGATCAATAACATTCTTCAAAACTATTGCAATAGAGGCTGTTGTTCGAGGGATCTTGATTTATCTTCCGTAAGCATTGGATCTGAATAAGTAGGAACTTCATCAGAAGTAGGGAGCACGAATGGAACCTACGAACTTCTATCAAATCCAATGATACACATTCCCTATACCTGTATGGCCATGAAAAACCAATGATTCTAGGATTCGCATCCGTCGTGGAAAAATCTTGCAGATCTTAGAGCATTACCAAGATTGAACATCTGAGAGAAATTGAGAACCATAAATTCAGAACTTACAAGAATCCACATGGTCTACATCGTTAGACATCTCTGAAACGTTATAGGTTCCCAAAATTGCCAATTGATCTGATAACACTTCGTCTGTTGGGTTGCAATTCTTCTGATCAGTGATAGCGGCTTTAATTTCAAGGGTAGTAAGGTCAATTGATCCCCCACCCATGAAGAAACCCGAATAAAAAGCTCTCCCGAAATCTTGGTTGCACTGGTCCATTGTTTTATTGATCTAGTTCGCCAACCGCAGTACACTTCTTCGACTAAATCATCCCGTAGAGACATTGATTCATCCGATCCGTTTGAAGTGCTTTAATTAAGCTCTCCATCTTAAATATTTATTTTATCTTCATGGTTGAAAATCAAACAAAGCCTGACAGTACGGATTCCCCTTCCCCCGATAGAATGGAATCCATGGTTGATCAATATATCCGTTTACATGAGGGAAAAACTGAGATTCCTAAAGATCAATACGAATCCTTGGTGAACCACTATTACGATCTGTCAACGGATTTCTATGAATTTGGAAGGTGTACCTCCTTCCATTTTGCCCCATGTGTCAAGGGAGAATCCTTTCAAGAATCCTTGCTACGTCACCAGCGTTTTTTGATGGAAAAATACTACTCAAGTCTGGCTTTCATACCCTTGATCTGGGATGTGGAGTTGGTGGCCCCTCGGGAATTTAGCACGGTGGTCTGGTACCCATATCATAGGTCTCAATAATAACGCACAACAAGTTGAGCGGGCGAAATCTAAGGCCAAAGATGTGAAAGAGTTGTAAGATTTATCCATGCGGACTACATGAAGATTCCCGAAGACGACGAATCATTTGATGCTACTTATGCCATTGAATCCATGCCTCACGGCCCCGACAAAACGGAGGCATTCCGTGAAGCGTTACGTATCCTACGTCCCGGTAGCTATTTTACTGGATACGACTGGTGTCTCACTGAACGTTTTGATTCAAAGAATCCTGAGTACATGAAGATTAAGCATGACATCATGGCTGGGAATGGACTCCCAGATATTGCCCTCACCACCGACGTAGATTCCGCACTTATCCGTGCAGGATTTGAACTGATTGAATCTCGGGATCTTGCATCCGATGCTGATCCTGACACTCCCTGGTATCGCCCCCTGCAAGGTCGCGACTATTCGCTTTAAGTATCGCTCGTATTCCCTTCGGGCGTGCGTTAACGAACTTTGTGCTACGAATCGGTGAAGCGGTAAAACTTGCTCCTAAAGGATCAAGAGCCGTTAGCACATTCCTGAATGCGGGAGCCGATGCACTACTGGTCAAAGTGGGGCAGTCCGATCGATTTACTCCAATGTACTTCTTTCTCGCACGCAAGCCCACTTAAATGAAAGCGAGAGGAATTGCCCTTCTATAACTATCAGTGAGCAACGATCTGTCGCGTCAGACACCCTGCTCTATGGTCCGCTTGGTGGGAGATGACACAAGATGATCTGAATGTATTGACTCGCTCCCATTCTGGCTCACTCCATTAGATTTGGGAAGTAACGTCAGTAGACTCATCCTCTCTTGGCGACGTTGCTCGTAGAGACCGATCGCATGAAGTGGAAAATATTGACGGTAGAGGGCATAATCCAATAAAGCTGTTCGGAAAAAGACTCCTGCCATATCCTGCTGAGGCCATGATCCATCTTCATTTTGGGAATTCATCAAAAATTTAACCCCTTTAGCAATGGTAGACCAGTTTGAATCCTCTGCCTCCAAAAGAGCCATCAAGGCCCAAGCAGTTTGAATCACCTGACTTTCATCATGTTGAACATATTCACCCGTCATACTCCCACTATAATGTTCACCCCATCCACCATCTTCATTCTGATGCTCCAAGAGCCAGAGACATGCCATCCGTATGGCGGGGTCACTTGGAGATGCACCTGCGGCAATAAGGCCTCTGATCCCAAAAAGAGTACCATAAATATACTGGATACCCCATACCCCACGCCATGACCCATCTTTCTCTTGTGCTCTACGGATCCATGCATCAGCAACAGATATCGATTTGGTCATCTGCTGGGTTGAAATATTGGGATGGTGTGTCATGCACGCACGGAATGCTGAAAGGCACGAAGCTGTACATTCCACAAAAGAGACTTCAGTCATAGAGTCCCCAAACATCTCGGAAGGATTCAACCACTCAAGTCCGAAGGTAGATTTTCTTGACTCATAACTGCCAAACCCGCCATCAGGATTCTGGCGACGGAGAATAAACTGAACAGCTTCTTCCACCGATTGTTGGTCCATCGCATCTGGATCTGCAGTGAGAATCCCAAGTATGGCCTCGGCAGTACAGTCAGAGACAGGCCAACCATGCCATCCGCCAGGAAAGCACCACCCACCAAGAGGGTCTAAACGGAATGCATCTTCAAATCCGTCAAATGTTTTGCGAATTTGCTGACCACGCAAAAAGGATACCGCTTGATTCATGGCATCTTCAACTCCATCAAGATCCCGTACTGTATCAAGAGCCTGCAGTGAAAACCCGGTATCCCACGAAGAACTGCGTGCACCCGTTACGCGTGCACCCATCAGCTCATCTTCCCAAATCCAACCTTCTAACTTTTCCAACGCTTGAAGACCATCAGAATCCAGAGGATCGTGCAACCAAACAGACAGAATATTTAGAAATCCACTGACTGGAGAGATGCTTGTATGGTTCGTCGTTTGTAGCTCCCATTTGATCTGATGAGTGAGTTTCTTGATGCATCGTGATCGAAAATATTTGCTGTGAAACCGATCAAAAACATGAGCGACTCTGTAACCGATACGAAGCAATAATCTTGGTGGTGCATAAAGGTCTTCGGATCGTAGCTGATTACGCACCTTTGAAAAATCTACCTTATCGTATCCCTGTGGATACAGCTCGCTCCTGATAGATGAGATTAAAGCACAATCAGGTACCTGAAAGCGATGTGAATAAATGACGGCCATCGCCATATAGATCAAACGCGTGTGGCAGTACCAATTGGACGGATGAAGTGGAACCCCACGAGGTAGACTCCATAATTCTGGTAACAAAGCATTGACACCCTTCCACTGATAAAGATTTAGAATGGCAAGCCAGAATTTTCCCCAAGTAGGAATCGTAACAACATTTTCTTTCTGAATAAATTTTCTAGCAGGTTCAAGTAAAGGATCGTTTTTATCCACATCAAGCAATCTCGCGGCTACATAAACGAGGGTCGTTACAAATAAATGAGGGGTAGAGTGGATATGCATCCCCCAAGTGCCACTTGTCAGACGTGTATATTCAAACGAGCGAAGAAGATGATCACGACGTTGTTGAGTCAATGGAACCTCCAAAACATAATGGAGAAGGACATACTGGGCAGAAAGCATCGGACACCATGTCATCTCACCCTCCCATGCTCCATCATCTTGTTGCATATCTATCAGACGCTTGCTAGCTCGCACCAATGCTTGATTGGCATCAGGAAAAGACTTGTCTTTAGACCTTGCTGAGCCAGACTCACTCGTCGGCATAGGCACAGAATGAGGAAGTGCATGTGTAAAGGCATTCCAAATTTGGTGGAACCCTTTCCCGCCAGATTTTTTGACCTTCGTGAGAAGCCGGATCCCGCGTATGAGCCACCATAAACGAACCGTGAGTGCGTGTACAATCGTGTAGACCCTACGCCAAGCAAGTTGATTGAACGATCTTGGGATCGTAGATCCTACGGCTCTGAACAAAACTTTAGATCCCGCAATCGCCATACTGGAAATAGATATCTCTTCACAGGCAAGCAACCGCATGGTACGATTTCGAAACGATGGACTTGCACGCCAGTGTTGGTAAAGTGCGTGGCGAATAGAAGTCACCTCAACTTGATTATCAGCAAAGACTTCATAAATCTCCATCGCAAGGAGTTCAGGGGTTTTGACCGCCTGAAATCGATCAGTCACAAATTCATCAAAACTCTTTGATTCAGCTAATGCAATGGCATCACCAAAGCCGAGGGTCATCCCGACTGCTGTAAGCGGATGATAGTATCCTGCTGCATCCCCAATCAATACACGATCACAGGTTCCATAGGAGATGCGAGGACTCATAGAATTCACCGCCCCATGAAAGTGTCCCTCCTTCAGAGATTCAATGAATGGAAGCCTAAGCATCTCTGGTAAAAACTTAGACGAAACCTCCGATAGAAAACCAACTCGATCACTTGAAGTCCAATAGTGAGGAGGAATATCAACGATCACTCGGATGTAGTCATCTCCCAGCCGGTAAATAAACATAGGACCCGGGCCGCCGCAGAGCAGATGCCCATATCCCTCCATAGGTAAATGAGCATCTTTCACCGTAACCCCAACCATACGAGAGCAATTCATCGGTGATGATTTGATGGACAATCCTAGGGATCTACGCACCAAAGATGATCTCCCATCCGCTCCAACAATCCGATCGGTGAGAAGAGTTTTAATGTCTCCTTCGTGAGAAAAAATGAGATTCCCATCCTCTATCTTCCGAACACGAGCGGCTGAAATAAACTCAATATTTGAATAGGTTTCAAACGATTTGTGTAATGTTTCTACGATCACTGAATGCTCACAGGCCAAACCGTAGGCTCCATCCGAATACGGCAATACAATGGGATCGGATTGATCTTCTGGGAGAATAACAAAGCCCCTTCCACTGGTACAATATGGATGTTGATCAAGGTCAACGCCAACCTGCTTGAGGATGCGTACAGCCGGTGGATGCAACCACTCACCGGCCATCCTCTTGGCTGACTTAGTATTGGCTTCCAATACCACGACACGGGCTCCCTTACGAGCATAGGCAAGGGCACATACACTGCCCACAGGACCCGCACCAACGATAGCTACATCGTAGGAAGAGGGAGAACTCATTGAAGTAAACTTGTCTGAGAACGACGACGATACTGGACAATGCACGGCTCCACGGGGCCCGTTACCCAACTCCCGTAATTAGGAGCAGGAACCCCAGAGTCAAGAGAAAACTCAAAACGATCAAGCAATACCGTCCAGATAGCTTTCAATTGCATAAAAGCAAAATGTTTTCCCATGCACTGATGCTTTCCACCACCAAATCCAATCAGACAATAGTGATGTTGTTTATGCTCATTCTTAGGAGGAGCAAAACGCTGTGGTATGAATTCATCTGGATTTTCAAACAAATGAGGTAAGCGATGTGAAACAGCAGGTGAAACCATGGCAAGTGTTCCAGAATCAATGACATGATCTCCGTACTGCATGGTCTTGAGAACTTTACGAATTAATACGATCAATGGTGGATGCATTCGCTCATTCTCTCGAATGATACACTCCATAGCAAGCTGATTTTTAAGTGTATCATAATTCATGGTCATACCCGGTTTTCCATAAATTTCCTGCATTTCATCTCTGGCCCACTTCACCGCAGACGGTGCTTGAATCATCTCCAAACCCATCCAAGTCGCTAGTACTGTACTGGTATGCTGTCCAGCAAACAAGACTGTAATCAGAAGTCCAGTAATCTCATCATCTGTCAGCTTACGTCCATCTTTATAACTGCCATTCATCAAAGTAGTCATAAAATCATCAGGAGCCGATCCCGTACGGCGGCGTTCTTCAACGATGCTACCTAAAAGAGCCGCGATTTTACGGCGTGCACGGTCTCGTGCACGATGGGATGGAATCGGTAGATTAGGAAGAAAGAAGCCGATGACATTGATACCATTTTGTAGAAGATGATAGGCATCAGCAAATCCTTCATCAATCTGTTCACGGATTTCTTGGCCGATAAGACAGTGGCTGGCAATTTTAACCGTAAGTCGATTCAGAGCTTCAGGTAGATTAATTTCTCCTTCATCATCCAAAGAATCTGCAAACATGGTCGCTTCCTTAAACATGATTTTCGCAAATCTGCGCATGGCAGGTTCTCGAAGTGCAGGAAATAGGAACCCTAACTGTTCGGACATGATTTCGGGTGCGACATCATATACCACACCGCGTCCAAAAATGGGTACGGTAAACTGATAGACCGATTTTGCATCCAGTTCATCTTCAGATGCTTTGAAATAGACATCATGAGCATCAGGGCCAGTAAACAATACGCATTCTCGAGTACCGAGTCGGAATCGGGCAAGATCTCCGACCTCACGCCATCCACGATCCATCATCTCAACCGGATCTTTTTTAAATTCCATCGCATGACCTAACAATGGCCATGCTCCAGCAAGTTCAGGAACAGCAGATGATGAAATCGTTGCACTAGATGATTGTTGTGTATTTGCCATAAGTAGAATCAGTAGATATAGGGAATTAATGAATAGGGAACGCGCTCTTTGTATCTTTTCCACAAGTCACCGTACTTTGCTGAACATCGCCGATCATCTCGAAGTGAACGATGCCACAGTAAGCTGATCAGCCATGCAGGCAACAAAAATGGAATCCATGAAAAGAATGCAGTCGTCATCGTGAAGGCAAGGTAAACGCAAATTTCGCCTGTGTAATTCAAATGCCGCGCCCTACCCCAAAATCCAGAAACAAGAAGCCGCCCATCCATACTTTCAGCAGGTTTGCCCCAGATATAAGCCGATGAATCTCTCTTGAAACGATCCTTTTGCTGGTTCGCACCACGAAAGAGCCAGAAGCCAAATAAAAACAAGGCACAAAGGGCAATTGCTGCCCAGATTGGAAGGGAACCTGATGAATGGATAAGCCACCACGCGGGAATACAGTAAAAAAATGGAACTAATACATAATCGCCCCAAATCAACATCCAGCCAAATCGCTCGCTCACTAAATCCCAAGTATGTACCATGCCAGATTCAAACTGAAAGTAGTTGAAAACGTAGATGAAGGTAAATGCTTGATATAGAATCATAGCCAAAGACAGTTGCCCGTATTGTTCATATTGAGCAACTCCAAAGGATAGGTTGAACAATCCGAGGGCAATCAAGGATGGACGGTAACTAAATAATTTCCAATCGACTCCAAAGGAACTCGGACTATGTTGAGTACCGTAAAAGAACCCTCCCAAGAAACTACTCGGAGAATCTTCTGACTGTCTTCCCCGCCAGTAAAACCAACCAGATAAGATAAATGCAAACAGATTCGCAGCGATAAACCACACAAAGAATTCGTTCACCAGTGAAGATAAAGAAAATAATCCTCTGACATGAAGAAGTCCAGCTACAAGGACCGTCAATAAAAACAACAAGAGACCATTCAGCTTATAGGTGCGTGCCTTCCCATCAATCACGGGTCCAATGATTTTCTTGCCAGGCAACAGGATGGAACCTACAAACAGAAGAGCAATAAAGGCAAGCATCAGAGCACTAGCCCTGATGAAAGATTCTATGGAGAATACTCCAAAAAAATCAGACAGTGGCATGACTCTTGGTGGTCTCTCGATCTAGATGTTCTCTCCATTTACGCACCGTTACTTTTTGAAAAGCACGCACTACTGGATTCACTTCAATCGGGGGAGCTCCCCAGAATTTCTGATAGCCATCCTGCTCTGCAGCCATGATAAACTGATCTTCTGACAATAGAGGCCCAATCAGTTTTCGCTTGGCAACCATCAACACCAACTCCATAGCCCATCGAGGAATGGTTATGGGCAAGAAGGGAATTTTCAATGACTTGAAGTAGAATATAAAGAACGTACGAGAAGTCTTCTCGTCAACTGGTAGAACAAAGAGCCAGTGTTTGATCTGGCCATCCGTATTAGACCACTGATACGGATACTGAAAGCAGAGGTCCATGTGGTTGGTATCAATCTTCTTATGATTGACGAAACGACCCGAAATTTTCCCTCGTCCAACTTTGGTATTGTAGGAAAGGTGTACATCATCACCAACCGTCTCAAATCGAATCAACTCAGCCCCTATAAATGGGCGATAGCGACGATGCAAGTAAGCATGTGAAAAGTCGCTCACATTATCAATCACCATTGAGTGATGTGCAGAACATTCAAACGAAATGGGTACACATGCCCAACGCCCTCGACCTTCCAACTCAGGTATATCAGGGATCTGCCGAGTCTCAGAAAGCACAGGATCACCAGGAAAGATCCAGACAATTCCATACCGAACCTTAATCGGATAACTCCTGACCGCTAACTTAGGGACTTGCTTGCGTCCGAACAAATCAGGTATTTCAACGACTCGCCCATCGCCATCGTACCTCCATCCATGGTAGCCACAGACTAAGTTACATCCTTCTACTTCACCGTGCGTGAGCTTGATCTGGCGATGCAAACAACGATTTTCAATCGCATGAAAGGTGCCATCTTCAGATCGGAAGAGTGCAATGGATCGTTTCCAAAAAATCACCTCCCTGGAGGTGCCGGGCTTCATGTTACGCACTTCTTCGGCTGGATACCAATAATCTGGATCCATGCCTGAGGCACGTGCTTGCTGTCGCAGAGTTCCACCATCTGAAAATTGTGGTGGTTCGGCAACTTCAAGATTTGCATCATGTGTCGGTTGAGAATGCTTGATCATCTCTGATTTTTTTTTGAATATTAAAGATTAGATGGTGTTGTACGCGGAGGATTCGCACGAGGGTTCGTAATTGACCCTTGAGCGTGATGAAAACTGTAGGCTGCGTGAACCGCTTCAATGAGAGGTGTCGGTTCAAATCCGAGTTCCTGTCGTGCTTTGGAGGTATCAGCGTGACGACGTTTCTTGAGCAATCGAATCGCACCAGGGGTAAATCTTTGAGGAAAGCTTGGATGAGCTCTACTGAGATAATAACTAGCTATTTCAGCAAAGACGAGCATCACCCCGTTGGGAATTTTACGACTGGATCGTTTAATACCAGAAACTTCTTCAAACAGATCAAGAATTTCAGAAATCGTTTTGAATCCACTACTGAAGATATATTTTTCACCAGTGCGTCCACGGTCCATACACAGTAGATGGCCTTGAACGATATCCTGGGCGGCCACAAACTCAAATCCACCATCCACATAACCTCGAACTTTGCCATTGGTAAAATCCACCAATGTTCGACCAACTCTTGATGGAAGATAGTCATATCCTCCCACCAGTGCACAGCATGTAGCAACCACAACATCTTGACCTTGTGCAGCCGCTTTCCAACATTCGTGTTCAACAAGAACTTTACTGCGCTCGTAAGGCATGATGCGTTCCATGGGATAGAACAACATGGTTTCATTACTGGGCGCAGACGGATCATCCAAGTCGTATCCGACTGCACTGAAAGATCCTGTTACAACAACACGGCCAGCATTGGCCTCGCGAGCGGCTTGTAAGATGTTTCGGGTGCCAATGACATTGCACTCATACACTTCTCGACGGTGAGCACGATTCCCTTCAATCGTTGAGATCTTCGCAGCCACATGGTAGACTCCTTTACACCCAATGACCGCTTGTCGTATCGCATCAAGATCGCGAAGATCTCCGTAAGTACGCTCTACATCAAGGCCCTCCAGTGCCGCATTATCGTCAGTTTCACGCAACAAGACACGAACTCTGACTCCATCATCAAGAAGTCGATGTAGCAGATTTGCCCCGAGATGTCCAGATGCACCCGTAAGAAATACAGGTGCAGAGGTAGGAGTGGCGTGATTTGATGTTCTTTCACCCATTAATCAAAATCTGAATCGTAGAAAATGGTCGTCCATCTAACCAGCTTCATGTCGCCAAGCGTCATCATCGGTTGAAGGCTATCTTCACAATGGATGGACTACGATGACATAGATACACATCCAGTAGTGCGAAATACCGCATTGATAGCACTAACAACTGACTAAACAATACATGAGGCATACCATTGAAGATTGGAATCAACGCAATCAAAACCAGTTAAGAACGAGTGTATAAATTAAGAATTAATAAATGATTGTTGAAGGAGGTATATTTATATTGAACACAACAATCAATTAAATATACGAAATTTATTTAGAAAGTTCACCATCTGCACACTGGTAACTCCGCTACGTGTAACAAATGACAATAACGTTTCGTAACTGCTGATGGTGGTGATCTTATCTATCACTAAAATATATTTAACGGCATCTGCTTGGCATTGATCCAATGAAATGATGACTTCATCATGAAGGGAATACATATTCAATCATCTTTTTTTACTTTGTTCACAGGTTTTCTGAACCCACACTGGATGGACTATTCTGAGGAACTTTAACCATATTTTGGAACTTGACTGGTACGGTTGAATCACATGCCATTGATAAAGTTGATTTTAGTGGTTATCTTTGGTTTTGACAAAAATCAATCAAATAACGGATAAGAGTGTACAATGGATTGTTTGCAAGGTTGTCCTATCAAAATTGAGATACTCCAACGGTTTGCTCAACCCTGCCATGTTTCTTTGATTGACGAGGTTGATTCCATTATGAAGTACCCATCTATATAAATATTCATCTTTGGGTAGAAGGCATTATCCTCGCTTACATAACTTGATTTACTTAATTCCTTTTTAATATGCAACGCCACAGAAGAGATTCACGTCCAGTTCAGGTGGGTTCTGTCCAAGTAGGAGGACATGCACCGATTGCTGTTCAATCTATGACCGTTTCGAAGACTCATAAAGTCAAAGAAACCCTTGAAGAGATCAACCTTCTGGCCGAAGCTGGAGCCGACATTGTTCGTGTCGCCGTCCCTCGCCCCGAGGATGCTGATGCACTTCCTGATATCGTTCAAGGATCCAATGCGCCCATCGTTGCAGATATTCATTTCAATCATACGTATGCCTTAAAAGCCATTGATGCTGGCATTGCCAAAGTACGCATCAATCCAGGCAACATTGGTAAAGAAGAGTGGGAGCGTGAGGTTCTTTTGGCTGCCAAAGAAGCGGGTGTACCCATTCGAATTGGTGTCAACAGCGGATCCTTGGAACGTGACATATTAGACAAGTATGGCTACCCCCAACCCGAGGCTTTACTTGAAAGTGCTTTACGTCATGTTGAAATTTGTACCAAACATGGATTTGAGGATATCGTCATTTCGGTGAAACATTCCGATGTTTTCTTTATGATTCAAGCGTACCGTCTTCTTGCAGAACGCACTCACTATCCTCTTCATTTAGGTGTAACCGAGTCAGGTTCATTCAAGGTGGGAACGATCAAGAGTTCCATTGGGATTGGAGCACTCTTAGCAGACGGTATTGGTGATACGATCCGTGTTTCACTTGCTACGGATTCGGTCAAAGAAGTTGAGACCGCACACAACATTCTCAAATCCTTGCGCCTTGGCCGCCCTGGCGTGAATATCATTGCATGCCCAACCTGCGGGCGACTCAATGGAGATCTGTTCTCCATCGTGGAAGATGTTGAAAACGCGGTCAATGCCCGCAAATTTGACAAAGATGTAACGGTTGCACTGATGGGATGTGCTGTTAATGGGCCAGGCGAAGCACAGGGAGCCGACCTAGGAATCTCTCTTGGACGTGGACGTGCCCATCTATTCAAAGAAGGTCAAGTGGTGGGAACGATTCCTGAAGATAAAATTGTCGATACCGTGCTGGAAGAAATTGAAGCGTGGGAGCCTGCTACTCAGGAGTGAGTTCCTGTACATTCATCTTCGTTCACTGAGCATCTCAGAATACAGAATATATTGTTGTATTGGCGGCTTTATTAGAAAACTTTTCTTTTCACATGAGGCTGATGCGTATGGAATTATATGCAAATGGCCTCATAATTAAGGGATTACATTCGTGATTGCCTCATTGGCCCCATTCTCACTGGTGTCGTATATTAGGCAATCAACACTCCATCACAGAACCTGAGCCTCATGCACATGGTGATCCCACCAAATGATAGAGGACCCACGAAATACTTTCAGGGTCGAGGAGCCATCCGTAAACTCTTCTTGAGTAGGTTGAATCAGTATGACCAATCCCGCAGTGGCTCCACCTTTCTTATTACAGGTGCACCAGGAGCTGGGAAATCCGCGTTGCTGGATGTGCTGGGAAAAGATGCCACACAGTTGGGATGGCGCGTGAAGACGAACATCTCACCCGCTCACTTCGCACGACCGGCGATGATGGCAGACGCACTTGGCGTGAAATACACGCCCCGCAAATTGGGCAGGACCACACTGGACTTCAAGATTCTCCGCAATGTATGGTACCGCGAAAGGGAGAAGGCCCCATCCGTTACTGACATCCTCCATATGGCATCCAAACGCCAACCCCTCCTTTTGGTCTTGGACGAGGCACAGCATGTAGAAACTCTCGCAGACCTTCCTATCGATAAAGCGGCGGCCACCGCCACCCTAGACGCAATCCACAATGGAGAGATTGGCTTCCCCTTGATTTTACTTGCGGGCGGGCTGGATACATCAGAAAAAGCAATGAGCACACTCGGAGTGTCCCGTATCACGGCTGCTAACAGGGTGAGACTGGGGCCAATGCGACTGGAAGAGGCAGAAGTCGTCATCCGCGACTATGTGCATGGGGAGTTCGGGGAATTGGTGCCAGACCACTGGATCGGAACGATCTCCGAGCCAACACATGGATGGCCTCAGCATATTGTGTGCTATGCCAACGCAGTAGGCAACCTTCTTCTATCCTTGGGGCGTGCTCCCAAGGACTCTGATCTGGACATGGCTATAGACCACGGACGCGTTGAACAGGTCGCATACTATGCAGCCCGTGCACACGACATCACTCGCGGGCAACGCGAGATACTGGCACATCTCTTCAATCAGATCCCATGGGAGGGGGCAGTGCGTGGGAGTGTAGTGATTAATGCACTGTGCGAAAAATACTCCGTTAAGGTGGCTGAAGAGACCTTTGATCGGGCACTCCGACAGGGGGTGCTGAGCCAGACCATAGACGGGGATTATCAAGTGCCCATTCCCTCAATGCAACAATGGTTGGTTGACGAGTATGGACCTGATCGTGCACACGCTACCACTTAATCCACACCTTTGCGACCGAATAAGGCAGTGGATCATTTACGCAAGATCGGTATAACAATGATCTGGAGTTTCGTAGAAATTTCGCATGACAAAATCGATGAACCACAGCGGGGTCATTGGTGAAGTCACGGGAATACGACAGTGAGGGTATTGCCCCAAAGAGAGATGGGACTTTGGATGTATCAATTTTTGAGAAGTATTGGATCTGGAATCATAGTCAAAACGGAAGAAAAATGGACTAGTATTTGTCGTAATTACATCTCCATCCATTTCATCCTCAAAATAAATGTCTGGATTTGTGGAGAACTCATCCAGAGTTTGAGAAGAATAAAACGCGAGTCGATGGCGAATCAGTGATGTCTCAATAAATTCATAATTCATCTGAATCAATGCTCCATCAAGCATTTTGATATTGTAGACCCGATGCGTAGTCATCATCTGGTAGATCTCAAGATAATCTCGATTTTTCAATACACCTGCAAGGTGCTCAGATCCTTTAAATCGTACCTGAATAGTCCCCCCCCTCGATTTGAAGAGTAAGCAAAATTCTGATCATCTACTAAATCATTTCTCATTAAATGAGAAATAAGTCCATTGATTTCATTGACAATCTCTTGTGGGGATGTCATAAGGTATGATCCTACTCTGGAAGAAGTGTTCTAAGTTTTGTCACAAGATTCTCATCCAAGTCTTCCTTCTGAATGCTTCCAGATTCGAGATTCTCAACCAGCTTAGTCAGGTAATTGCCGTTTGATGCAAAACGTTCAATATCTTCACTGCATGCGTCCCGATGTATGACTCGTAAATGTTTGATCTCCTCTTTGGTTGGATAATCAAATTCCAGTTGGAAATTCTTAGATTGCAAGTGATCATATTCTTTCTTTAATTCTTTCATTCCATCACCTACCCCAAGGACCCTCACCCATGCCTTACTTCTAGTCATCGCTGTAAAGAGCTGATTCCGAATTTTGGCTAGATTCAACCCTACATATGGTCCAGAATAACACTCATGTGCATTGATGATATAGACCATTGATGCCTCGTTACCTTTGGCACGATGAACACCAGTAAAAACGATTGAATCTTGGGACTGAACGAAAATATCTGGGCTGGTCGTGATACCAGCAAGATGATTATTGATTCCCAAATCTAAGAGGTACGATCGAACATGTCCGACATTTTTACGGGTGGTAAGAGGATCTGGATTGATCACGATGATGTCTTCGTAACGAAGCTCATCATTTTCTAGATTGTTTGCTATTTCCTCAGCCAACCATTGCGTTTGCTTTTCTGCATCATCAAAATACATGAACTGAATCAAATCCTCAATATGAGAATGGTCTTCAAGAAAAGTTGGACTTGAATCTTCAGTTCTACTTAGAATGACACCACTACCCGGCAAAAGACTGCCTCCTTTGATATCGTATCCAATGTCTTTCCAAAATCGTGGATCTTCAAACATTTGAACAAGCTGAAAACGATCTTTGTAGGTAGATTTTCGATAAATTCCGAAGCCCAAAGAATGTGCAGTTGAGATGACCGGGCGGGAGTTACGGTAACATTTCTTCAAAACAATGTCCTGATTGGATGATG
Organism: Bacteroidota bacterium; assembly: GCA_026708685.1. GTDB lineage: Bacteria > Bacteroidota > Rhodothermia > Rhodothermales > Bin80 > Bin80. The sequence continues at coordinate 7,142 of JAPOUL010000103.1, read as the reverse complement.
GATCTAATGCAACCAGTGGAGCCCCATTGATATCAGTACCAAATATTTGTTCCGGCGAAGGCAAGGATTTATGAGATAAGTTTTGTAACTCATCATATGCATAGATAAGCATCTTCTTTTCGTCCAAGAGATGATAGCAGATGCGTAGAAATTCTGGTGGAAGATCTTGTGCTTCATCAATCAGGATCACATCATAAAGACTTTTGAATTCCCTACAATCGCTGAGTGCTTGGGCACATGCACTCGAAAATTCTTTTCCAGCCCCAAAACGCTTTGCTGCATTGAAGTCATAATACTTCAGGTCATGGACCTGACAGAATTTGCGATAGATACCATTACGACTCAAGTCAGAAGCACCCCATGCATTCAAGATGGTCAGTTGACTCCAGTCGGGTTCTATATGGGCTTGGGCGAGAGTAAATTTTGTAATCAGATGGTGAAAGTGTTGGTAGAGCGAGCGGGTACGAAAAGTAATTGCGATTCGCCAATCGGGATGCTGAATGTGGAGATATGCAGCTTTCAATGCCAGAATCACAGTCTTACCAGATCCAGCCAGACCTCGAATGTGCTGTACTCCCTGAACAGTTTCAATAACAGCCCTATTTTGTTGAATATCCAGTGTTGCTATTGAATCTTCCAATCTCTTCATGATCCCACCCTTTGACTCAGGATCGTTGATCCTACCACGATTTCTATTTTTACGAATTGAAGATACATTCTGTACAACAGAAAGTGACTTTCTGTATACATGTTCAACATCACCTGACCAAGCTTCTATTGCGGTCAAATATTGTTTAAGTGCCTCTTGTGTGAACGCGATTGGATAACCATCTTGGTTTTCATGTGAATTCCTTTCTGACAATCTTGGAGCAAAAGAAATAGCATGGATTGGAATACGAAGTTTGCGTCTTGCCATTAAATCTCTATGTGTTTTGAGCAATGATTCCAGTCTGTTTACCGAATCATCCAGACGTGAAGGATAATCCCCTTCATTGGACTCTTCAATCAAGTCAAAGACAACAATGCCCTTCTCCTCACAGATCAACAGTGCATCTATTGTATGGGGGCCTTCAGAGGTTGGTATCACGGGATGCCCGATAAAGAACAGACCATGCATGGGAAGAGAAGATATGCAATCTACCAACGCTCCACTAACGGCAGGTTTTTTGGTGATACCCTGAATCACCTCAATGGACATGATTCATACCAAATGGTGAACCTTAAGTCTATGGTCTATCAATGAACCAATTCACTAGATGTTCAGTCTTCAAATTTGGATTAACTCGGAATTAGAAAATGTGTGAATTTCATTGCTCACACATTTTCTTGATCAGTAGCCACCTGATTCCCATTGGTGTCCAAAAAATCTGTTCATTTCAGAGAGAGGCCGTGCTTCTCTGAAGATTAGATCCACTGTTGGAATCAATAATAGGATGTGTATTTGGGTTTGATTGGGAGTTTTCCACGCCAATAAAGAATAAGAAAAATGCCCGAAACCATTCCACCAAGATGGGCTAAATTTGCAACTCCAGGCTGTAAACCGGATGTCGCAAAAAAGAGCTCAATGACACCGTAACCAATGACAAAGTACTTTGCTTTGATGGGGATGGGAGGAAATAAGAGCATGATTTCTCGATCGGGAAACATCATCCCAAAGGCAAGAAGAATTCCAAACACACCACCAGAGGCACCAACCGTAGGATAGACTTGATTGGTAAGAAAGGTAGCAATCAGTTGAACAAGGGCGGCCCCAACAACACATGAAAAATAGTAGATCAGAAAACGGCGGGATCCCCAAGTATTTTCAAGTTGCATCCCAAACATCCAGAGTGCAAACATATTAAAGAAAATATGGGATAGCCCTCCATGCAAAAAACTATACGTAATAATTTGGTGAATTAGAAAAAAATCCGCTCGTAATGGCCATAATGCAAACCATCTCAATAACTGAGAATCTGCTAAAAACATCGCGAGAAAGGCGAGTAGATTAATGATTAGCAAGTTCTTAATCACTGGAGGAAAGGCGCTAAATCCCCCAAAGCCAATAGTTGAATAATTGTTCATATAGATGTGACGGTCTCAGAAGAAGGTATTACATCAAAATGATCCATGGAGGTATCTTTTAATGAGTGATACTTCAGTCATTCCACAGTATTCATTCCTTCAAGGATCAAAACGGATCTTTATACGAAAAATCTATCACATTCGTTCATAACAAGATCTCACTTTCGAGACTATGTTTTCTGATGGAAGCGATGGCTCAGAGTGAACAATGATGAGCCGTACATGTTAGCCCTTATTCTATAAATTCTGTTGATGTCCACTGATCAAGCCAAACGGCATATCCCTTTGATTACTCCCTACCGGAGTATTCTTCTGCGAGTGTTGCGAAATCCGAATGCCGCCAACGCTGCATTTGTATTCAGTATTTTTGTCATCCCCGTCTCACTGGCTTCTCTTTTGCTGTTGGCCTACATGGTCATCCTTTCTTGGGATACTCCATCCCTGAAAGAAATTGAGAATCCTGAGATCTCCTATGCAAGTATCGCTTACACGGCAGATGGAGAAGAGTTGGCCCGTTTTGGTCGTCAAAACCGTACATGGATACCCTACGATTCCATTTCAGTATTCGCTCGGGACGCACTGATTGCCACGGAGGACCATCAATTCCATCGCCATTGGGGTGTCAATTTATTTCGAACTGCTTCGGCAGCTACTCAATCCCTACTTGGAAAGGTGGGGCTCCCCTTTGAACGTCAAGGCGGCTCAACCATCACGCAACAGTTAGCACGTAACATCTATAATGAGCAGATTGGTTTTGAAGTAAGCGTCAAGCGAAAATTAAAGGAAATGGTGACTGCAATCCGCCTTGAGCAACTCTATGCTAAGGATGAGATTGCAGAAATGTATCTAAACACTGTCCCTTTTTTATACAATGCATACGGGATTGAAGCAGCTTCACGGACCTATTTTAATAAATCTGCGGCTGATTTGAATCTCCTTGAAGGCACTTCACTGATTGGAGCACTCAAGGGGACAACTCGATACAATCCCGTCCGAAACCCTGAACGCTCACGAATTCGCCGTAATACCGTGATGCGTCGTATGATATCCCAAGGCTGGTTGGAGGAAGACGTTTATGAGACTGTCAAAGACTCATTGACTCAAACAAGTCTTCGTACTGCCGATGTAACTCAAAGTATTGCTCCTTACTTTGCCGAGCAAGTTCGACAGTGGGTAACGAATTGGGGGGAAGAGAACGATATCGATATCTACACTACTCCGCTCACCATTGAAACCACACTGGACTCAAGGCTTCAGTCCATTGCCCAAAATGCGGTTACCTCAACGCTAGATGACTTGCAAGCAGTGGTCAATTGTGAATGGAGTGCGAGATCAAGTCCAAGGTTGCAATTCCGATCAAATCTTGCCTTATATCGCTCCGATCCATGTCATACAGATCCTGCGAATCATTGGGCTTGGTTTTGGCAGCGTAATTCCTCCCTTATAGAAAGTTATATCCGTGAATCATCAAGGTATCAAAATCTTGTGAATCAGGGAACAAACCCACAGGAAACATTAGAGACTCTTCGTGGTGATTCAGAATTTATGGATTCGCTTAAAACAACCAAGAGTCGCTTAGAAACAGGTTTCGTTGCTACGGATCCAACCAATGGCTATATTAAAGTATGGATTGGAGGGCGTGATCTTTCTACGGATTGGTATGATCATGTGGGGGTCGCCAAAAGGCAGCCTGGATCTACCTTCAAGCCATTTACTTATGCATGGGCGATAGACAGCGGCTATTCCCCAGAGGCTATGTACGTTGATTCTGTTTTTCAATATCAAGACCCAACCACTGGGGATGTTTGGAGTCCTCAGAATTTTAATGATCAAACGACTGGAGAATTAATCTCTATGCGAGATGGCTTATCACGATCGCTCAATACGATCACTGCACAGATCATTCGCGATATAAACCCGCATAATGTTGCTAAGCTAGCAAACTGGATGGGAATAAAGAGCCCGCTTAACCCCGTTCCATCATTAGCCTTAGGAACGAGCGAAGTCACACTCCTTGAAGTTGTCAACGCCTACAGTACCTTTGCGAACCGAGGAATTCAGACGGATCCCGTGATGGTTACGCGAATCCTGAGCGAAACAGGGCTGGTTTTATACGAATATCAACCTTTGCAACGAGAGGTTCTTTCCGAAGAAACAGCTGCCGTGATGATTGATATGCTACGGGATGTCATAGACAGTGGCACGGGAATTCGTATCCGCAGTACCTATAGTCAATATGGTTATGACTTTGCCGGGAAAACTGGTACAACCCAAGAGGGTGCTGACGGCTGGTTTATACTGATGCATCCTGAGTTAGTCACTGGTGCATGGGTTGGATTCAACGATAGGAGAATGAGCTTTCGTTCCACATGGTGGGGGCAAGGAGCCCACAATGCTCTCTTTGCTGTGGGAGAATTCCTTAGAGATCTGAATGAAAACGAAGAGTTGAAAATTAGCATGAACCATACCTTCCCAGCCCCTACCCTACTGTCCGTTGAAACCAACAACGAACGCGTCCAATGGTAACTGTGATTCTGATATTCAGTCATACACCACGGCGATTCCTCTGTAACGCGTATCATGAATCACTTTACACCTTCTTCTCGACTCTCTTCGTAAGTAGGAGGTTGACACCATGTGATACAATTCCATTCGGATGTGAGCTTTACCATCTGCAGAGCATCCTGATGTGATTCAAACACGCCAAACATCCCAGAACCAGATCCCGACAGAGAGGCAAATCCTGCACCATTTTTCATCAAAAATGATTTTGTATCTCTTAGGATAGGAAAGCTAGAAAAAACGGGTTCTTCAAAATCATTGACTAACTCCCTCTTCCACCGATCCAAATCGTTGGATCTGACTGTCTCCATCAAGTTTTGACGATTCGCTTCAAAAGGTTGAATCTGCTGAAATGCCCAAGCCGTCGAAATATGAATCGGATGAACAATCAACACCAAAGTATAGGGAAACCGATACTCTTTAAGTGGGGTCAATAATTCCCCCCTTCCTTCCGCATACGCCGTGTCCTGATAAAGAAAGAACGGAACATCAGACCCCAGTTCCAATGCAAGAGATTCAAGCTTCAGAGAGGGTTTATCTATTTCCCAAAGATCCATCAATAAGTTAAGGGTCGTTGCCGCATCACTTGATCCACCACCAAGTCCAGCACCATGGGGTAGATTCTTATCCAAGTGAATCAATGCTCCCCTATGAGTTCCAACGGTATCCTTCAGTAACTTTGCCGCACGAATGACAAGATTATCGTCTCCGCATGAGAGTGATGGATCGGTGCAGGTCATGGTGATTTGATCTGCATGAGTTGCTGTGAGAGTATCTACCCATTCCAGCGGATGAAACACGGTGCTGAGATCGTGAAACCCGTCGTTTCGCCTTCGCAGAATGTGAAGACCAAAATTAATTTTTGCTGGTGCAGTAGCCTCTAACATTGTTTTACTTCCATTCTTTATACAGTGAGATCAAATAACAGAAAAAATGAGAAGAGTTGAGTGATTATTAGGATCCATTGGGATGTGTTTTGATTGATCAAAATACTGACAAGATTAATGATTAGATCATGACTCCCAATTCGTCATTTGGGTGAAATCTACAGATTTGTTCGGATACAGTTTCTATCTATCGTCTGGTAGACTTATATGCAATAGCATCAAAACCAAGCGACCTATCCTAATAAATGGAGTACCAGAAAGATAAAAGTTAAAGCATAAACAGTGATTAATGCATACAAATTTGGTTAATAATCGACTCAAAAATGACTCCAAATTATCTTGCTCCTTTACGTCGGTTATATCTCTTGTGGAGCATTTGGCAGTTACTCTCTTCAGTTTTACCTCCTTCTCTCCATGGAGTAATATGATCCGCTTCCATCTCCGACATCGGGAATTCTTCACCACATTCAGCACATCTCCCCCCTTGACGCTCGTACACCCGTTGTTTTACGGCTTTCGGAAAGGATCGAATGTTGAGATGTCTCTCATCACGGGTGAAAATATATTCATATATCCCTTGTTGCTTGGTTACATCTTCATCTTCAATGAGTCTTTGGATCTCCTGCTCCACGACATTACGGTCAATGGATACATCTTTATGCTCATTATAGAGGCGGCCCCAGTCCACACCTCGCATGAGCCTTGGGCGAATTTTGAAGCATGATTTGACCCACACCATGACCGATTTGAAGTATTCCCAAAGCTGTTGAGCATTCGCATCATGTTGATGCCGTCCCATGTAGTCTTCAATTTCTCCATCACTAATCCATTTTAGAACCGTTTCTAGGTAGTCCTGGCGTATAGGATTTCCCTTCATATGATCAGATCCAATCTCATATGCTGGTCCTGCTGTTTTGCTGAAATATCGCCTCGCATCGGATACCCAAGATCCCGAATAGACAGCATTCAGAAGTTCCTGATTGGTCAGTCTTTCCCCCGCAATATTCACTGTTCTGAACCAGTCCAATTTCTCACTTTCAGTACCTGTGCAGACATAGATCATCAATGTATAATTCAGGATCAGATCTTGTTTGTCTCTGGGTAAATTGTGATAATATAGGTCGTCTACGGAGAAATCCCCATTCACATATTGTCCAATGGATATTGTCCTTTGCTGACCATCAATGACTTCGTAGGTATCGCCTCCATTATTGGCCCAATACATCACATTCAGGGGGAATCCATGATTGATGGATCGAATTACAGCTTCCCGTTGCTTGTCTTTATAGACGAACTCCCTCTGATAGGGAGGGCGAATATCCAGTCTTTCCCCGTAGCCCACCACGCCACCTTCTCGGTTATCTATGTAACCCTCAACCAAATCGCGTATGGTAACACTCCGAAATATGACATCCATGGTTTATAGTAGTTTGTTTCGAATGATCACGCGGGCATACACGGGGCGGGCTCTATTCGGATGAGTCCCATGCGAATCCTTGATTAATCCATGAGGCTTTCTTGGAATCGAATCACGGAGACGAATGTCATTCGCGTCTAAAATCTCAAACTGATCAGGATTGTACTTATCCAAAAACGTGATGGGTACCCCCATTGCACCGCTCCAATCTT